>JAHQWP010000194.1 GCA_029856235.1 Promethearchaeia archaeon | reverse complement strand
GACAGGGGGTATGAAGATCATCCAACCTATCGAATTCTCTTCCATCGTAATACAGATTTGGTTTCATTCTACCTAAATCTTTCACGTACTGTTCTTTTGTTCTTACCATTTCTCATCATTTTTTTTTAATATTATTTAGTTAAATTGTTTATGTATATTTATGACATTTTAATTTTAATATGTTTCTGGTTACTCATAAGTGTGTAGGGTTTTTAAAATATTACACAGCATTAACAATAGAAGCTTCTAAATTTGGGCTCAGATGGGATTTTAATGAAATAAATTAGTATTTTAAAATTTCATTAATCTTTTCTAGTCTTATTTTTCGCGAAATGCTGTTTTTCACAGGATTTAAATTCCCATACAGACCCTTATGGTATACTTCTCTAATTTCTTGATGAAAGATACCTATTGTAAATCGATGTGCTTTATGTGCAATCTCGAGAGCTTCTTCTTTTGATTTAGGTTCCTCGCTTAAATATTCAATCTTATCTTTGTATTCTTCCCATTTATGATAGGGCATTGCTGGTTGGAGTACTTCAATGAAAGAGAATCCCTCATGTTTTATAGCCATTATTAAGGTTTCGGTTAATTGTTTAATATCTCCGGCGTAACTCCTTGCTACAAATGTTGCTCCTACTTCAATCATGAGCGATATTGCATTGAATGGCATCTCAAAACTTCCTCTAGGGGTAGATGGACCTCTCCAACCTGGTGGGGTCAGAGATGAGAATTGTCCTGTAGTCAATGCATAGACATTATTATTATGTAGGACCAATGTAATATCTTGATTTCTTTTAGCGGCATAAATAGTATGAGCTAAACCTTCTCCCAAACCGTTTCCATCACCAGAAAATGTTACTACTTTTAATTCGGGATTTGCGATTTTTATTCCCTCGGCATTCGAACTGTTCCTACCGTGCAATCCATAAATCCCGCTCAAGTTCACATAATCGAATAGTTTCGCATGGCAACCTATTCCTGCAGATATTATTATGTTTTCCCTCTTCATACCGTTCTTCTCCAATTCAAGAACTGCGTTCTGAAAAGCGGTACGAATCCCATAATTCCCACATCCAGGACACCATGTAATTTCAGCATTTGTTTCGAAACCCATTTTATTCCAGCACCTCCTTAATTTGTTGGGATAATACAATAGGATCAAATGGACGTCCATCGTAGCGTTTAATAGTCGTTCTCACATTTATACCCGCCTTTCCTGATAAAAGTTGGGTGAATTGACCAGAAATACTTTGTTCAACAACTATGTTGTCTTGATCTTTGAATTCTTCTAATTTCCAAGTAGGTAAAGGGCTTAAATATATAGGCTGAATAGTAGTTGGATTTAATTTTCCATACTTAAGCGCTTCTAAAACACTCATATAAGTCGATCCGTATGCGAATATATTAGTTGGATGCTCCCCCCGGATGATGTTAACAGTTTCTTTATCTTTGAGATATTCTAACAGCGCATCAACTTTTTTATGTCGTTTTTCATGCATTTGAGCGATCATATTTGCATCCTCCGTTGTAATTCCATATTCGTCATGTTCATAACTATTCCACTTGATGACTTCATTCGAAGGAGGAAAAATCATTGGTGATACACCGTTATTAGTATCGAGGTACCTATTATGCTTACCATCACTATGAAGAATAGGTTCCGCCCACTTAGCTCTCGATGGATCAATATCTACAGTCGTTGCGCTCTCAGATAAGTGCTTTTCAGTAAGTAGAATACCAGGTGTTTGAAATTTCCAGACTAAATCTAACATTTCTGCCGTTAAGTAGAAAGCTTCTTCAACTGTAGCGGGAGATGCGACTATCCTTAAAAAGTCTCCATGTCCCGCCGTCAGAGCAAACGATAAGTCGGCTTGTTCAGTATATGTAGGAACACCGGTAGCAGGTCCCGGACGTTGAGATAAGACAATTAAGACGGGGGCTTCGGTAATTCCTGCTAGAGAATAACCTTCGGTCATAAGGGCGAATCCACCGCCACTTGTGCCAACCATTGTTTTAGCACCAGTAAAAGAGGAACCCACTGCCAAATTTATTACGGCAATTTCACTTTCAGCGTGTACGACTGCTAGTTTAAAATTCTCAGCTTGCTTGGCAAGGAAATGCAATATTGAGGAAGCAGGGGTCATTGGATAACCATAGTACATGTTCAATCCACCAGCTAACGCCCCAAGACAAATTGATTCGTTCCCAGTTATGATTTTTCTCTCTTTATCTCCATGCTCTAAAGGGAATTTGTTTTCACAACCTATCTTTACCATATCATAAATACTACCTGCAAATTTAATGTTATCTTCAATACCTCGAGGATATTGTGATCTGATTATCTCATTCATTTGATCTTTATTGAATCCAATCGTACTTGATAAAACTGCCACGGCTCCTACGCCATACATGAGTTTCTTCATAGGATACTTATCTGCCTCCGAACTTACAGGAATACCGATTCCTTCAATATTGTCCATCTCATCTGAATTATATACCATTATCCCATTATCTGCGATATCGTTCATATGAGTTTCACAACTCCTCTTGTCAAGATTAACCACAAGATTCGCTTTCATATAATGACTAGTAAGCCTTCTTGTTGAGGTACTTATAACAGAAAAGTTATGCCCTCCTCGAATCAAACTCATATAGTCATCCATCTGAAAAACATGACGACCTAAACTTGAAAAAATGTGTGCTGCAACAGAACCTGCTTTTTTAGCACCTTCTCCTGCTTTACCTCCTACAAGAAATGTAAAAACATCCATATTAAAATTAACCTCGTTTAATTTACCAAATAAATTTCTATCGATAATTATTAAAGAAACTGCTTTCGAATAATTATAAATCTATGGCTTATATTCCCTTAATAATAAAATAATAAAGCGATTCTAGAGTGTAAGAGTTATTTTGAAAGCATTTCAAAAAGATCCAAATAGTGTTCTACATGTTTAATTAACAGAAATTCTTCTTTTATTTTGGCACGACCTGCTTCCCCTAATTCTCTTGCAATTTTTGGATTTTTTAGAATGTAAATAATTTTTTCAGCGGTCTCTTCAACACTGTCAACCAAAAATCCATTTATTCCATCATCGATTTGAAGTTTAATACCTCCAACATTTCCTCCAATAACAGGAATTTTTTTCCACATACCTTCAGCTACAGTTAAACCAAAGCCCTCTTTAATCGATTTTTGAAGAATTACCTTCGATACTCGTTGAAAAGCATTTACTTGAATATCACCTATACCGTCGAGATTGCTTAAAATATAAATATCTGAATCATCTTTGGCGTAATCCTTTACTTTTTTTAACCATTCAACGCCTTCGGGATCGTCGTGTGCTAAGCTTCCTATTAAAACAAGACGGACTGGGCGCTTTTCTTTAACGATTCTATATGCATCAATTACTCCAAGGGGATCCTTCCATGGATCAAAACGTGAAACTTGCGTAACTAGCGGGAGGTCTAACGGAACAAATTGTTCTACAATTTCTCGAGCGCGCTCTAGTGGGATATCTTTGTTTTTGTCTGAAAAGGGATCAATCGAAGGTGGAATTTGATATTTAAGGGCATGACTCGCTTTTCTAGCATATTCTAATTTCGTAAATACCAAAGCATCATAAAGGGATAAATAATCGGATATCATCCCCCAAGCTTGAGGATTTGGATTTGCAGTGTCAATATGACAGCGCCAAATCCATTTGCCTACCTTATCCTCTGTAAAATTAATAATAGGGCAAGGTTGGGGATCGTGAATAATATTAAAATCAGAATCAGGCTTTATCTGATCGAATGTGGATTTACCTTGTTCAATATAATCGTTAACTTCCTTCTCAGTGAAATGGATTTTCATATTTCCTTGTAATGCATTATGCATTTTTTTAGATATTTCAAAGAAACTATCCGGTGCGGTGAAAACTTTCCAATTACCTTCTATCCCTAGTTCATTCATTAAGGGAATCATATTTTGCAAAATTTCTGCGACTCCACCACCAAACTTAGTAGCATTCACATGTAAAACTGTTTTTCCCGTAAATTTGTGAGCTTTCTCCTTTAGTTGTTCAATAGGTTGTGACCCTAAGAGTTGAGCATATGCCTCTAATATGGATTTTGAACTAATCTTTATCACTCTCATTTTTTTTACATTTAAGTATTAATTATCACTGTAAAGTATAAAAAGTTTAGTTGTGGACACATTTATCTATATTTAAAACCTTAAAATTTTTAGTAGTAGAGCCTTTCTTTAAGCATTCTTAAAATTAAAATTATAAAAAAATAGGATAAGATTTAAAAGATCATTTATCATACTTTTTCACCGTCTTACTTTATTGTAAGTTTGACAAAAATTTAATAAAAATAATTAAAAGAAAATCCAAAAAAGTGAAAATATACATGCCAAAATATAACAAAAAAGCACTTATTGTGCTTGGAAGTCTCGCATTGTTAATGACATCAACATTTTTTCTCTTTCCTATAAGAGTACACTCCAAACCAAATAGCTCTCAGGTACCTATGTTGACTATTTATGTTACTGATCAACAGAAACCTGGAGTCGATTTTGTTACTGCCGATTTTCTAACTTCACCTCTCGGTAGTGGAGTAACAGCTGTGACTGTTACATCTACAGGGACTACTGCCAATGAGCAATTAGCTTTCTTACAGACTCTAATGACAGGTGGTACTGCAACTGCTGCTGTGATTGGATTAGATGTAGTTTGGACTGCGGTTTTTGCCAGTAATGGCTGGATTATTAATCTTGACTCGTATTTAGACCCTAATGAAATGGATGATTACGTAGCTGGATTGGTTGATGCTGGAACCTGGAATAATCACTTATACGCGTATCCGTATTTTAATAACTTAGGTATCTTGTTCTACAGAGAAGATCTATTGGATTTACACATGCCTGGTTGGTCAGAAGCTGATTTTGATACATGGGAGGAATTACAAGACACCGCTAATTATATTCTTAACAACGATAGTGGTCTGTTGACTGCTGCTGATGCCGATTTGGTAGGATATGTTGGACAATTCGATGCTTATGAAGGTGGCGTAGTTAACTTCTTTGAGATTATTGGAAGCAACGGTGTTCTTGACGCAGTTACTAGCGCCGGTGATGTTAATGTAAACACTCAAGATGTAAACGATGCTCTGGCATTCTTTAAAGCATTGGTACCACCTCAATATACTGGGGTTCAAGGTAACGATTACATTATCCCACGTTATGGTCTTGTTCACGACGAAGGATCATCTGTGGGTAAATGGTTAGCAAACGAATCGATATTTATGAGACAATGGCCATTCGCATACGCTTCATCGGAGGATAATCACATGGACTTTGGTCTAGCACCATTACCTCATTTTGCAGGTGCAACAGGTTACAGAACTTCATGTGTAGGAGGCGCAATTTTAGCAGTACCAACAGCTACAACAGGTGTTGCAAGAGAAGCTGCTGTCAACCTTACTAAATTCCTTGGAGATCAATTAGCTCAAGAAGCAGAACTTACAGAAGTTTCCAATTTCCCTGCTCTTACCTCAGTTTATGCCAGCCCCCCTACGGGACAGGAATGGATTATGAATTTCACGGATCAGTTACCCTTAACTTTGTCTAGGCCTGTACATGAAGACTATCCTCTTATTTCGAATGTGATAGCCGATTATTTCAGTGATTTATTGAGTTGCCAAAAAAGCGTTGATGATGCATTAGTAGAAATGGAAAGAGACTTAAACGATATAGTAGGCGCACCAGTACCTGAACCAGAAATTCCAGGGTATAGCATTGCGATACTAGCTATTACTACTGCCCTTTCTATTGGATTAGTTGTCGTAGTTAGAAGAAAGCGGAAGTAAGAAAAGAATTTAACATCTAAATTTTAATTTTTTTTTTAATTTTAATATGTATTTTAATAATATGGAGATTTTTAAGCATGGAAACTGTTCTAGTTGAAAAATATAAATTAGTGAAAGAATTCGAAAAACCTCCTAAAGATACAAGATTCGTTGTATCATTATTGATCCCAGGTATCGTAATCTTTGGTTTAGCTATATTGTTTCCTATTGTGACTGGGATTTTCATTAGTTTTACCAATAGTAGCGCCTCTACAGGATATTTTGGGAGCCGTATGACAATAATTAATTACTATGAGTTATTAACGTACGGAAATCTCAACACTCGGCATTTTTGGCAATATACTTATCAAACGTTATTTTTCTCGATTGTTTCTCTTATAGTAGAATTTCTTTTAGGTTTAATATTTGCTTTAATTTTAAACAAAAAGTTTAAAGGTAGAGGCATAGCCAGGGCTACTATTTTAATCCCATGGGCAGTCCCTACCGTCGCATCTGCAACAATATTTAGATTTGAGATTTTTAATAATGCAGAAGATGGTGGATTAGTTAATAGTCTTATTGTTCTATTTGGAGGGCGTCCAATTGCATTCTTTGGACCTGATGCAGAAATATTTCGTTTAGAGGATATATTGCTATTAATAATCATTAGCCTAATAATTGTCTTGGGTATTATTGTCTTTTTAGCTATAATAAGAAGAAGAATAAGAGCATCTTTAAAAAGAATAATTATATTCGCATCAATGATAGTTGTGCTAGGTTTGTTGTTTTTAGCAAGACTTGATGTTTTTACCAACCTCATTGTATTATCTGGGGGTGAACCCCCCGAAGCTTTGCTCTCTTTTGCAGATCTAGATATTACAATGACGATGTTCGTAGCAATCTTCATAGATGTTTGGAAAACTACTCCTTTTATCACATTATTAATTCTAGCAACATTACAAATCGTACCCCAGGATTTGTATAAAGCGGGTGACATAGCTGGAGCCTCTGGTTGGCAGAAATTTAGATATATCACATGGCCGTTAATTAAATCTGGAGTAGGAGTTGCTTTAATTTTCAGAATGATGCAAGCCCTTAGAGTATATGACGCTATAGTAGTATTTAATGACGCTAGCGTGAGATCCATGACCT
Source organism: Promethearchaeia archaeon (assembly GCA_029856235.1). GTDB lineage: Archaea > Asgardarchaeota > Lokiarchaeia > Sigyniarchaeales > SOKP01 > SOKP01. The sequence goes on along the minus strand of JAHQWP010000194.1, from coordinate 9,584 downwards.
CCCATTCTGTTCTATTGTGGTTAAACGGTGATTTTGGAAAGGCTTCGGCAGTTTCCGTATTGTTGTTAGGATTCATAGCGTTGTTTGCGTTAGTTATAATTATTTTGACAAGGAGAGTGAAAAGGACTTCTTCAAAAAAGAAAACTAAATCCCGCGAAGCTAGGAAGAGAACAGAAGAACTTGCAGATAATAACGTGTTAAAACCAGAAGATGATGAAAATACTGAAGATTTTAAGAAGAATAATGTACCTTATGACACTGAAATTGAAACCAAAATTGAGCCAATATCCGAATCCACGGTTAAATGGTATATCCGGAAAAGACAAGCTAAAAAGGGATTTTTTATTTTCTTAGCTGTTTTCATGTGTGTTTTCTGCGCAGGGCCTTTTATTTGGATTGTATTAAGATCTTTTAGAGACCCATATATCGTACAATCACATTTTGAGTTATTTCCAGAATATTTATCATTTGGAGCATATCAAGTAATATTTCAAAACGCGGATGTATATGGTGTCACATTTGATAGAGCCCTTTTAAACGGATTTATATTATCAGGAACAACTGTCATCATAGTAATTATTGTTGGCTCACTCATTGGATACGCTATTGCAAAATTTGATTTCAGATTTAAAAGAACTCTAAATAGCTTTATTTTTTCTATGAATAGCCTACCACCTCTAATTATCATTATACCATTTTATATCCAAATTATCAGCATAGCGTCTATATTGCCATTCTTTGACTTAAGGGATAATTTGTTTGGATTAGCATTACCATATGCTGCGTTCAATCTTCCACTAGCTATTTTCATTTTAATAGCATTTTTTAGGGAAATTCCTGAAGACTTGTGGAAAGCGGCAAAAGTTGATGGTGCTACAAACTTTCAGATTTTTAGAAAAATCGTCCTACCATTAACAATTCCAGGTATTTTTACATGTGCGATCTTAGTTTTTATTGCATCTTGGAATGAATTATTATTTGCACAAATATTTTTAACCAATCCTGAAAATCACACGGTACCAGTTGCCATTTTAAGATATCTAAGAAATCCTCAAAGCTTAACAGCAGATTGGGATACAGATATTGCTTTATTAGCAGCAACGACAATTGCAACGGTACCTCTTATAATTGTCGTTTTAATATTTCAAAAGAAAATTGTAAGTGGTTTAACTAGAGGTGCTGTAAAAGGCTAAATATCTAAAGGTGACTAAAAGATGGTTGTAATTAAATTGGATAATGTAAATAAAATTTTTGATCCCGATGTTCATGTGCTAAAAGATATTGATCTTGAAATTAAGGATAAGGAATTCATGGTGCTTGTTGGACCATCGGGTTGTGGAAAATCTACTTGTTTAAACATTATTGCAGGGTTGGAATTTGTAACAGATGGTCGCGTATTTTTCGATGATGTAGAAGTTACTCATGTACCTCCTAAAGAAAGGAGGGTTGCCATGGTTTTTCAAAGTTACGCCTTATACCCTCATATGAATGTTAGAGATAATATGGGGTTCGCATTAAAAATAGACAAAATGGATAAGGAAGAGATTGCTCAGAGAGTAGAAAATGCGGCAGAGTTATTAAGCATAGAAGAATTACTGGATCGAAAACCTGGAGAGCTTAGTGGGGGTCAACGTCAACGAGTAGCTCTGGGTAGATCTATTGTTCGTAATCCAACGGTGTTTCTCTTTGATGAGCCCTTAAGCAATTTGGATGCAAAATTGCGAATTCAAATGCGTGGTGAGATAATCAAATTGCAAAAACAACTTAGGATCACTCAAGTATATGTTACTCACGATCAAGTAGAAGCTATGTCGATGGCTGATAGAATCGCAATTTTAAACGATGGTAAATTTCAACAAATAGGAACACCTACAGAAGTTTATAACACACCTCACAACCTTTTTGTCGCAGGATTCATAGGATCACCTACGATGAATTTCATTGATGTCAGATTTAATGAAAGGAATGGAAATACGCTCGAATTTGCTGATTTTACTTTTGAGCTTACTAATGAGCTTGCGGAAAAAATAAAAACCTTGGGTTTAACCCAACTAGTACTTGGAATTCGTCCTGAACATATTAAGATAACACCTGAACATCATGAAAAATCATTTGAAGTGCAAGTTTCCGTTATAGAATATCTCGGTACAGAAACTTTGGTAAGATTTGACCTTTCAGAAGGTATAACTGCGATAGCCTCCTCAAATGGCTTTTATCCAGTAAAAATGGGTGAAAAATCCTTTATTTCTTTTCCGAAGGAGAAAATCTATGTTTTTAATAAAGATACCGGAAAAAATATACTAATTGAATGATCTGATAAGCTTATATATGTACCAGAATAATAGATATTAAACAAATATAAAATAAGCTGTGAGTTCTATTCCATTTTTAGCCAATCTGTACACCAAAGCAAAGGAAAATAATATACTCTCAGGGATAATAATATTTGACATTATAGCTCTTCTGTCTTACACTATTCCTATTGATATAATTTATCCTGGGGATATTGATTTGATTTTTGGTGGAGTAGTAGGGTTGCTTTTTACTCTTAAAAATAGAAAGGAACATCAGAATGCATTAAAAACATCTTTGTTGGTAGGGTTAATCGGTGCTATTCTTTCGGCGGTTTCAATTAGTATATTCGAATGGGTTCTTTTTATCGTTTATATAGGTTTCAGTTTTACTGCTTTTTGGTCAATATTGATAGCAATTTTACTCATAGCATTTGTAGTTGGATTAATTCTTAGTCTTTTGATAGGGTATATTTATTATCGAAAAGATCTCAGACTAAGTAAATCCAAATCAAATTCTAAATACACTGATGAATATTTAGAAGATTTCTTAAACAAATAATTAAAATTTTTGTTGTTTTTGAGTATTCTATTACTAATTGCTACTTTATAGAACTTCTTTAGAGTTGGAACATAGTTACTTTGTACATTATTGACGATCGTTAATGGTTTAAGGAGCTTTTAAAATCGTATACTAAATTTTTTAAAACACAATTCCTTCTAACAAGTAAGTTTATATCATAATTTTTATAATAATACTAATAATTACCGAATCTGTCTGTGAATAAAAAGAATTAGGAGTAAACTCTATTAAATAGGGGTAATTAAACCATGCAAATTTACGAATTATTAATAAATAAAAACACTTGCACCGGGTGCAACGCGTGTGTCGTGTCTTGTCCTATTAATTTTAACGAGTTGAGGAAAATGAGTTATTTAAACGAAACAAACGCAGTTATTCTGGTAAAAAACGGAATAGCGGTTCCAATTTATAGCGACGAGAGAGAAGTTAATTGCGATGGATGCGGTGTGTGTGTAAAAATGTGTCCTCAAGTAGCAATTAGAATTGAAAATGTGGAGAAAGATTAAAAATGTCGTTTCCTAAAATATCGAGAACAATAACAAAAGAAGAGGAAGCTATTAAAGTTCAATTTCTTACTGAAAATTTAGAGCTTGTGTTAAACCGAGAAAAATGTGTCGGATGCGGTACATGCGCTAGAGTATGTCCCAAAGAAGCAATATCTCGTGGACCAGTAGGTATGTCGCGTCGTTTTCCCACAACAGAGGATATAATTCCAGAGCTTTACGATCCTAAGCTTTGTGTTTTTTGTGGAACTTGCGTTTATTGCTGCCCTTTTGGAGCTTTAACTATGAAAAAAGATGGCGAAATTATCAATTTAGCAGATATCCCTCTTGTAGCTCAAAAAGTAATGCCGACCTTGGAGTTTGAAACTAAAAAGTTATTGAACGATAGAATCGCGAAACAATGGGCTAAAGCAAAAGTAAAGGTTATTGATGAAGAATGCGCGAAAGGATGCGGTTCGTGCGCTGAAGTTTGCCCATCAGGTTCTATTGAAATTGCTAAAAGGGCTGAGCATGGTTGGGAAATGTCGAAAAATGTAGAAGTTGTTGACGAGGACGCTTGCGTAGCATGTGGTGCGTGCGACAACGCCTGCCCGACAGGAGCCTTGGTTCTTGAAATAACCGAAATTCATAGTTCGGGAGAATTTGAAGAACGTTATTGGCCACCCTTAATAGAAAGATTGAAAACATTAAGATGGAGTAAAAAGGAGGAGTCATAGAATGAGTATGGACAACTTGATTCTTTTAACTGGACGCACTATAAGTCAAGGAGTAGCTCTTGAAGGCGGAAAAGTGTCAAGAGAGAACGTTCGGGCTGCTGGCATATGCACATTTGATGCTGATGACTTTAAAAAACTCGATTGTATCGTTGGAACTCCAGTTAAAGTCATAACAGATTACGGAGAAGTAGTAGTATATTCTACAATAACAGAAGAAGGACCTCATCCCGGTATTATCTTTGTTCCGATGGGTCCTTGGGCAAATCAACTTGTAAATCCTAGTTCTCAAGGATGCGGTACTCCCAATTATAAAGGAATTCAAGCGAAAGTAGAAGTAGTAAAAAATGGAAAAGTATTGGATGCTTTGGAATTAATAGGACAATTAAAAGAGGCTTAAAGGAGATAATTATGGTAGAAAAAATTAAAACTATTAAGGATGTTTGTTGTCCATTTTGTGGAACTCTCTGCGACGATCTTGAAGTAGACATTGATTTAAAAACGGATCAAGTAGTAGAAGTCAGGAATGGATGTCAAATTGGTACCAAAAAATATTTCGCTGCTAATCCTAGCGATCATCGATATACAAAACCATTAATTAGAAAAGATGGAGAACTTGTAGAAGCTTCATGGGACGAAGCTATCGATAAAGCTGCTGACATCTTAATAAAAGCTCAAAGACCATTACTTTATGGATTTTCCAGCACAGAATGCGAAGCTCAAAGCAAAGGTGTTGAGTTAGCAGAGATGTTAAACGCACTTTTAGACAATACTGCTTCAGTCTGTCATGGACCTAGTTTATTAGCAATTCAAGATGTTGGAGCCTCCCTATCTACTTTGGGAGAAATTAAAAACAGAGCAGACACAATTATTTTTTGGGGATCGAATCCAGTTCATGCTCATCCAAGGCATTTGAGCCGATATAGCGATTTCATTAGAGGGTATTTCAGAACAGATGGCAGGAACGATAGAAATATAATAGTGGTTGATCCAAGATATACTCACACTGCACAAATTGCAGATAAATATATTAAAGTAAATCCTAATGAAGACTACGAATTAATTCAAGCAATTCGGGCAGTTTTAAGAGGCTCCGATTTAGATGTAAAGGAGGTTTCTGGTGTATCTATTGAGGACATTAAGGAATTAGTAGAGATTATAAAATCATGCAATTTTGGAGTGATTTTCTTTGGCATGGGTTTAACTCAAAGCTTAGCACATCATCGTAACATAGATACGGCTATACGCTTAGTTACTGAATTAAATGATTATACTAAATTCATTCTAATTCCAATGCGCGGGCATTACAATGTCGCAGGCGCAAATCAAGTGTTCCTGTGGAATACGGGCTATGCTTATTCTATCGACTTTTCACGAGGTTATCCTCGCTATAACCCTGGAGAATTCTCTTCCGTTGATCTTCTAATGCGGGACGAAGTTGACGCTGCTTTAATCGTAGCTTCTGATCCTGGAAGCAATTTCCCCGCAGCTTCAGTAAAGAACTTATTTAAACATCCTCTAATTGCCATTGAACCACATAAAACCCCAACTTCAGAGTTTGCTGACGTCGTATTACCCGCCGCAATCGCTGGAATTGAATGTGAGGGAACTGCGTACCGAATGGATAAAGTGCCTTTAAGATTAAGAAAAGTAAGAGAACCACCTGGAGAGAGTTTATCTGACAAAGAGATATTAGAAAGACTAATTGAAAAAATTAAGGAGAAGTTAGGTGAATAAATCGTGGAAGAAATAAAATTAAAAATAAAGAAAAAGCTCGAATTCCCATTAGAAGCAGATAGTATTACCCCAGATAACTTTGCCGGAAAAACAGTTGCTGAGATTAAAAAACTACCGTTGTATTATGCAACAAAAAAGGTAAAGATAGGCGATTTTTTTGATGTATCTGGAAAATCAACTGAGGTTACCAATACTAAGATTATTATGGATGGTGATTTATCTAATGTTAAGCGAATTGGCGAAAAAATGACCGGTGGAGAAATCGAGATAAATAGTGCCGTAGGAATGCACATAGGAAACAATATGTCGGGGGGAAAAATAATTGTACATGGAAATGCCGATGATTGGGCTGGTGCTATGCTCCAAGGGGGCGAACTTGAAATAAATGGAGATGCCGGACATTACGTTGGTTCAGCTTATAGAGGCTTTTGGCAAGGTATGAAGAACGGTATTATCAAAGTTAAGGGAAAAGTAGGTGTGGAATCCATGCTTTGGGCTAAGAGTTCAAAACCCGCAAATAAGTGGCCAACTCTATATTGTGGTAGCGCAGAATCCTTTTTGGGAGTTCATAACCATGGAGGAACTATAGTTGTCGAGGGAAATGTTGATCGCTGTGCTGGAGCAGATCAAGCCTGGGGTAGCATTGTAATCAAGGGGAAAGTTTCAAGACTTCTACCCTCCTATAAGAAAGTAGGTGAAGTCAAGGAAGTTCAACTTCCAAACGGAGAAGTGATTAAAGGAAAATTTATTGAATATAGCGGAGATCACACCGTTAAGAAAGAAACAAATGGCAGGCTATATGTTGCTGTTTAATTTTCTTTGTAGTTATTTTTATTTTTAACTAATTCTATTTTAGATATCATTTTATCGTTTTTGCTCATGCAAAAATTAGTAGACAAAATTATTATGACATTTAGATAATTAAAAAGCCAAAATTAATATTGCTAAATTTCTTAAATTCTTCTTAAATAGAAATTCGTTTATAAAAACCAGTGTTTTTTTAATGGAAAAAAAAAATGTTAGAAACAAAGATTTTCAATTGCTAGTCTTATTTAGTATATTCGCATTTTTGTTCATTTCAATGAATTCGAATAGCCTTAATCAAGAACCCTACAATTATGAGATTGATTTCCCAAAAACTTCAGCTCCGACGATATTAGTTAATCTACCATTAAATAATACCGTGGTAGGAATTCGACCTTTTATTAATGTAATAGTAAACGACGCAAATTTGGATTCGATTTGGTACGTTATAAACCCATACTCACCTATTATGTTAACTAACAATTCCAATCAGCTATTAAATCAATTTATCTGGGAGACTTTACCCGAAGGTCCGTTCACAATAGAGCTATTCGCTAACGATACTGCAGGTAGTCTCAATGATCTTAACACGGTAAATCTTATTAAAGATATTTCTTTTCCAATAGTCGATATTGAGCATCCTTCAAATAATGCAACGTATGGTATTAACGCTCCACAAATTACTGTAACTATTAATGATACGACACTCACGACTAACTGGTATACTATTGTAGGAGTTAATAGAACATTCGAATTTCCACCCGATTCTGGAACTAATGTAATAACTATTGACCAAACAACCTGGAATTCTCTTTCAAACGGAAAAGTAACAATAACTTTCTATGCCACCGATGCACTTGGAAGAACTTTATATGATAGCATTACGGTAAATAAAAATGTACCTTTTGACTTAATTGCATTACTAACAGACCCAATAGTGCTTACAGTTATTGGTAGTACTATAGCAATTATTTTGATAGTAATTTTTGTTAAAAGACGGAAAACTCATAGAACCAGCGAAAAGGAAGTTAGAAAAATCGAAAGTTTATGGGACTAAATCTTCCACATACTTTTTTTTTGTTTTTCAGTTTTGAATAAGTTGATATTATTGATTATAAAATCAATATTTATTTAAGAAGTCTTGAATATCTACCTAGTCAAGAAAAGGTTGGTATCGTGTTTCAAAAAAAAGTTAAAATTACGCGAATTCACAATGAAGAAAAAAAGGAAGAACTGGATACCGTTCTCATTGAAAGCTCAATTGATATTTTTGTGAATTCTCAACCTTTAGTAAATATTATCTGTCTCAATAAAGATTTAAAGGAATTAGCAGCAGGTTTCTTGTTTTCGATCGGAATCATAAACTCAATGGACGATATCAATATAATAAAAATTGATAATTCAAAAGGTCAAGTTCACGTCGAGTTGGTAGACTCTATAGATTTTAATTCAGAAATTTTGGAGCTAACACCAATCAGCAGAGTGATTGATACTACCTGTGGGATCCCTTCTCCTTGGCGTAATTTGATAAAAGAGAGATTAATTGAGTCTGAAAATATATTAAATTTGGGGACGGAATTTTCAATCAGCTCAGAACTCATTTTTTCATCAATGAAGGAGATGCAAAAAAATACGCGCTTATTTAAGGAAACGGGAGGTTGTCACGGAGCTGCAATTTTCGATCTCAAAGCTTCTCTCATAACAGTCAAAGAAGACATAGGAAGACACAACGCTATAGATAAATGTATTGGCGAATTACTATTTAAAAAAGAATTTTTCCACGATAAAATTCTAACATCCACGGGGAGATTAACTGGGGATTCGGTTCTTAAAGCAGTAAGAGCGCAAATACCAATCGTTTCATCTCTATCTGCTGCTGTAGAATCTGGTATAATACTTGCTGATTCTTATGGAATTACTCTAATTGGATTTGCTCGAGGAAAAAAGATGAACATTTACACGCATCCTGAAAGAATAAAGCTTCAGGGAATAAATTTCTTTTAATTACATGAATTTATTATATAGGATTTCATGTTTTTTTTTCTGGTTGCTTTTCTACTATTCTACTTTCAAGAAAAAAATAAAATCTTTTATTTTTAATATATTTATTCGCTATTACCAAGTTAGAATAGAATTATAAACTTTAATTTCTATAATATCATATCTAGCTAAATGTAAAATACTTAAAATAATGGAAAAGAAAAAAAATGAAAATTAAATATTTTTGGCTTTTGGTAATAATTGCTGGCGCGATTTTAATGATCATTGGTAGTGCAATCGGAAGCCAGTTCTATACAAAACTCTTAGAACAGTTAATTCTGGCGGGGTTCATTGGTCCAGAATTCATACCGCTCGTCACATCAATAATGGTCATCTTAGGATACATAGCTTTATACGGCGGATATTCGATTCTTGTGGCTGTATTCTTGATATTAATTAAATTTGGTAGAGTAGGAAAAATAATCATAACGATTGCAACTGGTTTTGGAATTTTAGGATTAATTATTTATGGTGTTTCGTGGGCAGTGGGATATTATGGCATTGCCCTTAATCCTACATGGCAAACGATTCTGGACAGTGTTCACGGTGTTTTTAATTTCGATTCAGGTATGGCTTTAGCAGGAACTGCCGTTGTAGTTGTTGGTAAGTTTCTATTTAAAAGAGCGGAGAAGGGTGAGAAAAAGGTGGAGGAAATAGAAGAAATAGAATCTTCTTCCGATAATGCCGGAAGTAAGTTCTGTCCTGAATGTGGTGCAACATTACCTGCTCGCGCAAACTTTTGCAACAAATGTGGTAAAAACTTCGATTAAAAAACTCTTTCTTTTCTTTTTTTACATTGTTGATAAATTAAATACCTATTTTCAGTTAAATTAAGAGGAAATCTAAAATAGTATGTCATGCATCTAAATAGTAAAGCTTTATATCTCAAATCTTATATAATAAGATCTAGGGT
>JAHQWP010000192.1 GCA_029856235.1 Promethearchaeia archaeon | reverse complement strand
AGATAAAGATGGTCCACAATTATACACATTAGATGCTCTTGGTTCATTGATGCCAGAAGATTTTGGCGCTACTGGAACGGGAATGTTGCTTTCTATAGGAATTTTAGAGGCTGAATACAAACCCGGTATGACGGTAGAAGAAGGGGCAAAGCTCGTTGAAAAAGTGATTAGAAACTCAATTAAGAGAGATGTGATGTCTGGTAACGGAATTGATATACTGATAATAACTGAAGACGGTGCTGAAGAAAAGCGAATTGAAATTAAGGAATTAGGCGAATAATAAATACTTTTTTTATAATCTTACTTGTTCTCATTTTTACAAAAAAATTTAATGGAATGCCATATTTATGAACTTGTTAATTTTTTCTAATTAATGTGGTGGTCTTCTTTGCGTTTGTTTAATAATGGATATAGAGAAATAAATGGCTATAGTAAAGACGAAATTTTACGGGTTAAAAATTCTATTACAAAGCTTAAATCAAACGAGACATACTCGCAAGAGCTTGATGATATTCTTAAGAATGAGTTCAAGCTCGAGGAAATTAACGCTTTTTCAGAATATTTTAGTAATATTAAAATTTTTAGCGAAAAATATTTAGTTTCACATTCGAAATCAGAATTTTTCTCTTTAAAACAGGCGATAATGAACGAATTAAAATTGATTTCGAACAATTTATCGAATTTAAGCTCAAACGGAAGAAATGTGAAAAGATTAGTAAAGAATAACGAATATTTAGATCAATTTTTGAGCAATAGTAAGGAATTAATAGATTATATTAATACCTTTATACCACGATTAGAAGATTATACAGAAAAAGTTGAACATGAATATGAAAACGATGTAAGTCTATGGATCGAAGCAAATAAAATAAAAAATCTATTTTTCAAATTTAACGATATTCCTAAGAATATTGATAATTGGGAGGATATTCAAGAGCTTGTTGTGTATATTACGAGCTTAGTCGAAGCTAAGTTATCAAAAAAAATAAAATCTCGTAAAGATTTTGTGCTAAATTTTCATTTTGATGAATTATACCAGTTTGTTTTAAGTAATGCAGACGTTGATTTAGATGTATACAACGATATCATTTATTTGTTATATCACTTTAGTATTATTGAAGATTACGAAGGAGAGGCATTCGTAAACGTCTTGGAAAGGAAAGAATCGATACAAAATTTAAAAGAAAAGCTGCGCCCAATTATACTTACATTAATCAAAGAGAAATTAAAAAACCATTTACAAGAAATTGAAGACTTAGATAAAAAATATGACTTAGACGGCCATGGATTGGGTAAATTAAAGGTAGAACTCTTAATGGAACAAAAGTTCAGCGAATTCCTTCCAAAAATTGTTGATTTATATTTTAAAGGATTAGATAAGAAATTCCAAGGATTAATGAGTGACACGAGCGATCCTGAGGAATTTATAAATGTAATTAATTCTAATTTTCACAAAGTTGATGAATTTGCTTTGAAAATTGACGAAATCGATGCATGGATATTAAATTTCGATAAAATTTTACAACCTTACACTAATATAACAGCTACTCTAAAAAAGACGCTTGCGAACATAATTTCAGAGATTTTACGGCGAAAGGAGGACTATTCGAATTACCTCAACAATATTAAAGATGAGAGTGTAAGGGTAGATGTAAGGAGTTATGTTGATGAAAAGATCGCTGAAGTAAATAAACTAATTAATTCTTACGAGGATGAGACCTCTCTAATCATTAAAGAGGAATTACCACAGCTTAGAGAAATCAAGGACCTTCTTAGTAATTACAAAGGAAAAATTGAACAAATAAAAAGCGAAGTCTACCAAAAATTGGACACATACAAGAGTAATAATATTGATATGTATACTGTTATTAAAACGTGGGAAGATAATTTTACCCGTAAGCAACAACAGCTTACATTTTTATTAACTGTTCTGATGAATAAGATTTTTAAAAGTTTCAAAGAGTTAATAGACACTGAGTCAATATTGTTTGCAGAAATCACAGAAATAACAAAACAATCAGAAAATTTTGAAGGTTTGCCGTTCAATTTTGCATTATCTTCGTTTTTGGCAAACAAGCTATCTGAAGATGAGCTAAAAGAGAGAATTTCAGAAATAAATTCAAAAATAAACCAAATTACATCGAGTCTTGGTTTATACGAAGTAGAACGCGCTAAATTAGAGGAGATTTTAACAAATAAAGCTAAACTGAGACAGGGTGTCTCGATATCTAATGTCCAGTGTACGGTTTGTCATAAAAACATTAACTTTGCTCAAGATAAATTAATTACATGCCCATTTTGTGGAAGTACCTATCATTATCTTTGTGTAGCAGAGTGGCTTTCAAAACATAATTCATGTCCTATGTGTCAGAATCAATTTTTAGATCCAAATTTAGGATTATTTGAGACCGAATAATTGTTACTCGATTTCAATTTCCTTGTAAAGGTTGCTTAAAAACAAGCGGATTTGCTTATTAGAAGAAGGATCATTGTTAAAATTTGAAAAAAGATAATTACCTAAAAATGATTTTATTTCTAGTTCAAAATCTTCATGAGTTATGAATTTAAAACCCTTTTCAAGTTGTTTTTTATCTATAATGGGTTGAACGTGTTTCTTTATTAAGTACAAAACAAAATTAACAAGGATTTTATCAATATTTTCCTCGTCGTCACCTGAAAGTTCATAATCTCCTCTCACGATTCCGTCCTTAATATTATTTAACTGTAATAAAGTTATCTCGATGTCTTTAGGTAGTTGTAACCGTTTAATTTTGTTTGTCATGCTTTTATCGTTTACCATTCCTTGTTTTGAATCGCAATATTGCTCCAAATTCGCAAAGAATCGCACTAGAAATTTAAAATTGTCGTCAATGCTGTATAAATTTTCCCAAGCACCAAAATTTAGCTCTTCCAACTCTTCTTCAATTTTGCCTTTTACTGTTTTAGTTAATTCTTTTAGATGTTGTGAATAATCGCCGTAAGGGAATCCGTGGTAATAACTATTATATTTATCATTAACATCTTGTGAAGTTGATTTTTGAGCGATTATTTTTTCCTTCCTTACTATTTCTTTTACAAATCTTAAAATATAATTACATGAAGGACAGTAGGTTATCCAAGAACTCAAAATAACTTCCTGAGGTTTAACTGTCTTAGAACTTATGTATCCATTAAAACCAGACAATTTTTTCCCTCCATGAGTAGAAAATATGGCTTCATTAGGGTAAAATGTTCTCGGAATGAACTTCATTTGACAAACAGGACAATTAATCATCTGTGTATCTTTCATAATTCACTCATTCACTTTTTTTCCATTTAATTATGATTACTATGAAAATAATACAATTGAAGGTATAAAATATTAAAAATTGGTCGGACCAGAATTACTAATACTCTTATGTTACAGTTTCCAATAAATTTCGAAATTTATATTCTTAATTGTAAAGTTTTTAGAGAATTATTATATATGTGTGATATTTGAGTATCATAGCTTTTTTAAAATGTGGGTGGATTGAAAACAATATTAAAAGCTAAGTAAACGCCGAGAATCATCATAAAAACACCACAAGCTATCAATACATATTTGTAAATATTTGGATTCAATGATTTTCCGCCGAAATGAACGAACAAAGCAATAGGAAAATACCACACTATATCTCCTAACTCATGTCCTATAAAGAAGGTTAGCATTTTAAGGGGATTTAATAGCGTTATATTTAAATTCACCATTAAGGATAGTCCAATCACTGCCCACCAAAACGTCCAAAAAGGGTTAGACAAACTAACTAGAATTCCGCCTACAAAACTGTTTCCTTTATATCCTTTAATTACATTCCCTTCGAGAGCGTATTCTTCTTTAAAATCAGTTTTTAAAACGCCTCTAATTGCGACTATTCCATATATTACTAATAAAATTCCCCCTATAATCCCAATTAATGTTAGGAAGAGAATATTTCGAAGAAAAAAAGAAGCTCCAGCAAGTAAAGCTATAATTAAAGCGAATTCAATAACTGCATGACCTAAAAGAATATAGAGAGACGCCAAATAACCTCTTTTTCGCCTCAGTGACTTATAGATTGTGAAAGTTAGAAGTGGTCCTGGAGATAACGCCCCAGTAAGAGCAACAAGGAAAGAAAGGATAAAAATATCTAGCATTTTATAAAGTCACTTATATTCGTTTAAATTATTAGGTCTAATAAAATTCACGATTTAGGTTTTCTAATAAACATTATTGTTCCAATAATGTATTTTCTTAAGAGGTTAATAAAACAGATTGGTATTACATCTTAAAAACTTTTATTGACTACAGTATTATAATTATTATAATGGATTTTGAAGCGCTTAAAAAGACTCCACTCTTTAATACATTCTCTGAGCAAGGAAAGCGAATTTTTTTACCTCAAGGCATTTTTCATTGGTCAGGAAGGGCAAAAAAGGAAGCTGAAATTAGTGGTACATTAGGATCTGCTTTTGGATACGAGAAAGATTTTATAGAAGGAGGTACATCTGAATGGGTTCCTCTTTACTTAGAAGATATTAAAAATTATATAAAACTTAGCGTATCTGAAGTCGTACCATATTCTAAGGTATCTGGTCTTGAAGATTTAAAAGCAGTATGGAAAAAATGGTTAATTAAAAAATCTCTTTACAATAAAGATTCTGACATTGGGGAACTAAATAAACTTGAAAATTTTACCACTACTCCTATTGTAACCTCGGGATTAACAAATGGGATATTTATATGCTGTTCTTTGTTTTTAAATCCAGGAGAATTCATTATATCTCCAAATAAGAGATGGGGTAATTACGATAATATCGTTGAGAAATTAATTGGAGCTAAGATTAAATCATTTGATTTTTTCACTGAAGAAAAATTCAATATTCAAGGATTGAAAGAAGCTATTTACGAGGTTTCCATGAGTCAAGAAAAGATCGTCCTAATTTTAGGATTTCCTAACAACCCTACTGGTTACGTTCCTAACGAGGAAGAAATGGATGAGATAATAATATCATTAAAACATATTCAACAAGATCTTTCTAAACCAATTATAGTGTTAGTTGATGACGCTTACGAACCTTATATTTTTTCGGATAATGCAATAAACCGCTCTATTTTCTACGCTCTACACGAAATAGAGGAAGACATAATCCCAATTAAATTAGATGGAATAACCAAAGAAATGTTGCTATATGGCGGACGAATAGGGTTCATTACAATAGGTTTAAAACCACACTGGGTTAGTAACGATGAGGACCTAATAGCATTAAAATCAGAATTAGACAATAAATTATCGGGGTTAGTGAGAACTACTATATCAAATTCTAATCATTTCTATCAGGCTCTAGTTATTAAACTTTTCAAGGATGTTGGTATGGAAGGAATTATTAAAAATCGAGATAAGGTTAAAAATCTCCTCAAAGATAGATACGAAAAAATTAACGAAGAACTTAAAAAGATTGATAATTCGAATATTTCAGTAGATCCAAACGCGGGAGGTTTCTTCGTCTTTGTAAATCTAAATCCTGATAAAATTAGTGCGAACCAGTTTGCTGATCACTTATTAAAAAAATACAAAGTAGGAGTGATACCCATCGAAAAACCCGATAATAACATAAACGGAATCAGAATCGCCTATTGTTCAATAGATTTAACAAAAATTCATGAGTTCGTTAAGCGATTTAATCTCGCGTTAAATGATTTTTGAGTTTGCTTAGATATTTTCTATATATTATCCTTTTACTTTTTATTTGTTTTTGCAATAAATTAAAAAGATCGAGTTTATAATTATTATAAAAATAATTATTTGAGGAATATCTTATGAAACTATTTTTAGTCGATCAAGGTAATTTAAAAGAAATTTCAAAACCAGTATTCTCGATGGGAGATGTATACGTAGTCGACGACGATAGAACCATTTATGTCTGGATAGGGAGCAAGGCTTCAATCGATGAAAAAACTGCGGGAGCTGCACAGGCACGGACTCTTGACCAACAAAGAGGTGGGGCTGCAAAGATAATTACTGTTGATGAAAACCAAGAATCTAATGCATTTTTAAAATTAATTAGTCTTATGGGTGCCATGAAAGTTGTTGAGAAAAATATAGCAAAAACTCTTCTTAAAGACGTATCTACAGGGGATTGGGCAGGATTTGAAGAGTGGCAAAATATTCTATATCGTGTTTCAGCAGAAGAATTTGAAGGTATCAACGCAATGAAAATGATTCAAGTGCCTTTTGTAAAAGATTCATTAGAATCAGAAGATTGTTATGTTGCTGATTTAGGCAATAAGGTTTACATTTGGCAAGGACGAACATGTAATGTCAAAGAAAAAGTAAAAGCAGGTCAATGGGCAAGAAATATTGATGCTGAGAGAGCAGGATCCCAAAACGAACGAATATTTGAAGAAGGGGACGATTCTGAGTTCCTCGCAGCGTTAGAGAGAGGTGTAGATTATAAAGAATCAGATGCGGTTCAATTAAGAGCTGAATCCGTATTAGAACCTGAAACAGAAGCAGATAAAGCAGCAGCAGAGATTCAACCAGAATTTAAGTCGGAAGTTAGAGAGGTTACACCGGAAGAAATTAAAGCGGACATTGCCCAAATTAAGGATATAAGTGCATCGAGTGCCGGACCAGGTATCCCCGGAAAAGTGGATGATTCTATCCTAACTGTTGAAAAACCTGAAGGTCGTAGAAGATGCCCTAAATGTGGAATTGAAGATAAATCTATGATTCATGAGAGCGTTGATAAAAGCAATATAATTCTCGACTACCCCCGCGTTTACGGAAAAATGTATCATTGTGGGGAATGTGCTACAGATTGGAGGGAAAAATAACCCCCAAATTAAAAATAAACAATTTTTTTATCTTTTTTTAAATTTTAATCAAGAATTTTGGAAATATTAAGTTTTTTTAATATCTCTACGCAAGATTTTAATTTTTTTCTTTAACTCAATAAGTTCTTTTTCCTTATCTTCGAGTTGAGATTCTGCTTTCAGTTTTTCATCCTTTATACTTTGCATTTCAGTTAATATCCTGTCTTCAATTTGCTCAGATTCAAAAATCTTATTTTTCAAATTCTCTTCTTTTTCTCTCAATCCTTTTATTTCTGTAACCTGTTCATCAACGACATTTCTTAAATTCATTATTTCTAATTCAAGTTTTCCAGAAACGTTACCAGATTTTTCTTGGGATTCTTCCAATCTTGCTTGAATTTGGTTGATAAATTCTTCGTTTGTTAGATTTTTTTGAGTTAGCTTTTCTATCTCCATTACTAAATTTTTGATCCGCTCTTCCTTTTTAGACAAATCTTTTTTAACTAAGCTGAAAGTTTCTAATTTCTGTTGCAATTCTTTAACTGATTGAACATACGATTGTTGAGAGTTTTCAAGTTTAAAAATCTCTTTTTCTTTATCTGTAATGATTTCGTCTTTCTTTTCGAGTAGAACCTGAACTTTTTCAAATTTGGATTTTTGGACAGTATCATTCTCTAAATATTGAATTTGTTCCATTAACTCTTTAATTTTTTCGTCTTTTTCTTGAAGTCTCCCAACTAGCCCAGAATTAGTTAATTGTTCAGACTTTAGTTGTTCTAAATCTGCGTTGAGATCTTCTATTATTTGAGTTTTTTCAGTAATTATTTTATTCAAATTATCAATATTATTTTTTTGGTCTTGAATGATTTGATTTTTTTCTTTAGCAACAAATTCGAACTCTTCAATCTGCATGTTTATATCTGCTAATTGAGATTGTAAAGATTCAACCTCTTTTTCTTTAATCTCAATTGATTTGCTTACTTCTAAATCTACTACATTCGTTTCGTTCAGAAATTCAATCTTCGACTCAAGATCGTTAATAGAATTATCTTTTTCAACAATCTTCTGCAGCAAATCTTCTATTGTAGCATTATTTTCTTTTGTTAATTGAATAGATTTTTCTTTCTCTTGGTGAAAAGTTTCGGAGATGGCTTTAAGACTATCGTGCTTTTCCTTAAGCGTGTTTATTTCGTCAGTTAGTTGTTTATTTTGTTCAATAAAGAAATTTAATTGTTCCCTTATTTTGTCTTCTTCAGAAGTTGGAATCTCCTCTTCATCCTCTTTCTCTTCTATCCAACCTAGAGAACTTAACGCATCTACCATAGATGTGTCTTCTTCTTTTTTATCCCTCTGTTCCTCTGACATAATATTATAAAATCAATAATCGTATTTATTTTAATCTAAACTATATTGTACGCGGTTTAAACATTGCTCTTTTTAATTAACTCCACCTTTTTAAAAAAAAGTATTTGTCTTTAACAATATTAGTATTCTTTCGTAAATACATACTTTCTGTCTAAAAAGAACTTAGTTATGTATCCAATAGAAAGAGCGACTATGATACTTATTTCTAAAGGCGCATTGAAAAAATTAGTAAAGAGAAATTGGATTCCAATGTTTTCAATTGTAGTTAAAATTGCAAATCCAAAGTATTTCAAAAACTCTTGTGATGTTTCTTTAATCTTTAAACTCGATTTCTTAAAGACTAAATATTTATCTAAAAAGAACTTAATAACATAAGTGATTCCAACAGCCGCTATTGAACCAATCAGTTCAGGCATATCAACATTATTTGTAGAACAGTATAAAAACTGAACAATTTCGACACTTCCAAGAGTACCACAGATATAGGGAGCTATAACCAACTCATTAATTTTTTGGATAACATAGTTTAAAACAATCATACAAATAGCGAAGATGAAATATAAAAGCATCTGCTTTTTAATATTATTTTGTTCTTCCATATGTTTAAGCACTAAAAATTAGTTAAGTTAAGTTAAAGTTTTATTTCGATTGAAATCATTTTTTTATACGATCCTTCCACGAATCAGTTTTAGATCGTTCACCTTCTTCTTCTCGTGTTTCTTCAATAACTTCCTCTTGTATTGAATCGTTGGGTAGTTCCCGAGTTAACTGGAGATATTGTTCTTGATCTCCTGTTTGAGATGTTAATCCCCCTAACATTCCTCTTGACACTCTACTGCGTTTAACTTCCTTACCAGTTAATTTTCTGTATAATCTTTTAAAACCATATAAAATTAAGCCAAACGTGATTGAAAATAACAAGTAAATAGCGAACCAGCCAGATCCAAAGAATAAAAGATCAAATGGAAGTATACCAGCAACATAGTCTGCATATACAAATCCAAGTAAAGCAAAAATCCCCCAAAATATGAGACATCTTACACAAGAAGGAATCATTTGCTTTTTTAACATTTGTTTAGATAATTCAAGTGATTCTTGCTGGAGTTCGAACATTTCTTGAGGGTTTCCAGCTAGTCTTGCAGTCCGCATTCGTTCTTGTAAGTTTTGAGATTTTTCTCTTAATTCTCTCGCAGCCTCCATGTTTATCCCTAAGATTCTATTTAAAAGCTCGCTTAAGGTCACCATTGCTATTGTAATGAGCATTATTTGGATGATAATTTCTCCGATTGCCATTAATATATCACTAATATAGGAAAAGCATAATTTTAATTAAGTTTTTTTAATTCATCTTAGCATTAATCAAGAACAGAGATATTGTGTTAAGAGTAATTTAGTTAAGGAATAACATCGTAAAGAAGTAAATAAGAAAAGAAAAAGAAATTTTAATATCTCCTCGGTTTTTTAGTATGATCTAAGGCTGATCTTAAAAATTTATGCTAAAAATAGAAATTCAGATTGCTTTAAAATAGCGTAAAAATTAAAGATTATAAAGTACCTATACGATAGGTGCTTTTAACTTCTTTTTTGGAATTGCCTCAGGATCAGAATTCTTTTCTCGGTAATATGTATATATTCCTAACCCTATCATGAATATTGATACTGCTAAATAGCCAATCCAGAAAGAAACGCCTATTATGAAGTAGGTAGGGGTAAGGATTCCCTTTTGTATCGTAACAAAGGTTATACTAAAAAGTGCTACTACTGAGCTTACGCTACCGCAAATACAATCAAAATATATTTGGTTCCTCTCGGATTTAACGTTTTTATGTTTAACAGGCATAATCCGTTCATTAAAAAGGATAGATATTAGTTAAATAATCTTAGAAGGTTAATATAAATTTGTGCTAAAGGAAAATAGATAGATAAGAGTCATAAGTTATGATTCCAAAGAAAATATGTAATCCTAAATCATTAAAATTCTCTTCTAAATCCTTGTATTGACTCAAAATAATCAAGAATAGAATTTTTTATCTCAACAGCAGGAAAAACTAACCTCGATTTGTTTACATACTCTAAACCATCGTTCCAGGTCCATTTTGGATTTTTTTTTAAAAGCCACGCTATAATAATACCACCACTTCGAGAAATACCCATCGCGCAATGAACTAAAACTTTTCCCTTCTCTATATGTTGATCTATGAAGGAAAGAATTTCTATGAGATACTCGTGTGGAGGATACCATTCGTCTGGAAAACCTTTATAAAGATAATAAAATCCCAAATCTGTTGGATCATAGAAATTAACCTCCATCAAATTTACGATAGCTGTTATTCCAATCTTTTTAAATTCCACAAAGTTTAGCCTCGGCCAATACGCTCCAATGTAGAGATTTTTATGCACCTTATAGATTCGATCCAGTTCCACCATGCAACTCAAAAAGGTTTATTAGTAATAATTAAGAATCTTTCATTTAGAATATTTATTTCTTGGTTAAATTTCGACTAGCAATTACATTTGATCCTAATCCGAGAATGTTTTCGATTAAAATTTGTCCCATCTTAATTGGTGCTTTTACCTGGGTTTTCGCAATCTCGTTTAACGCTTTATTCAATTTTTCTTTGAGTATTGGCTTATCAGTTCTCACCGGGATCAAAGGTAAAAATCCATTTTCAACTCTAATTGTGGTTGTAAGGATCCTCTTTGGTTCAAAATATTCTTGTTGTGCGTATTCTAGTCCTCTTTGACAAGTATACCCTTCAAATTCTATATTTGAGCCTTTAGAAATAGCTTGTATTTGACAGCCAGTAGGACACACTATACACCTTATAACTTTTACAACACTTGCGCTACTTTCACTCATTTTTATAACCTCCTCTAATTGTTAATCCTCTTCAATTAATACCTCCAGTCGAGGTATAACTTCTATTGTTATCGATTTACAATTCGGTTGGATATTTGTTGTGTCTAGGTTCAAATTTAATTCAATCATCTCGCTGGGGATGACGTACACCTTTTTTTTTTTGTAGATTACATTATTATTTTCGTCTTTAAATTGAATAAGAATCCTTCTGTCGGGGTATTTAACCCTAAAAGTAAAGATTATTTCTTGCGAGATATTTTGCTTATTAATAACATCCGGCTTTACATAGTTTACATTTTCCCCGGGAACACAGCGAATGATCTCTTTCTTCTTTAACTCTTTTCCATATCTCGAATTGATGTATTCTACTGCTTTTTTACCGGTTCTTTTAGCCTCACTAGTTACCAAATCCACTAGATCATGTACTTGTAAAACATTTCCACAAGCGAATACACCTTCTATAGTTGTTTCCAAATTTTCGTCTACGATCGGACCTCCATTTTTAGATAATTCCGCTCCTGCTTGTATCGTTAATTCATTTTCAGGAATGAGCCCAACAGATAATAATAACGTATCGCATTCAAAGAATTTATCAGAACCTATTATTCTATCGAAATTTCGATCAACTTTTGAGATCGTTACTCCTTGTACTCTTTCTCTACCATGAATTTTAGTAACAGTATAATTTGTAATAAGAGGAATATCGTAGTCTTCTAAACATTGGACTTGATTTCGTAGTAACCCACTTACATAAGGTTGTATCTCTACAACAGCTTTAACTTTACAACCCTCCCAAGTCAATCTTCGAGCCATTATCATTCCAATATCTCCGCTCCCTAATATGACATAAGAATTACCTGGTAGATACCCTTCGATATTAACGAACCTTTGAGCTTGCCCCGCAGTATAAATACCAGCAGGACGGAAACCAGGTATATTGATCGCTCCTCTGGTTTTTTCTCTACAGCCCATAGCCAAAATAATGGCTTTTGCTTCTACTTCAATTAATCCTTCTTTATTATTTACTGCATATACTTTTTTATCTCTAGTGATTTCAATAACCATTGAATCTAATAAATAAGGGATTTTTAAATCGACCACCTGATTAATGAATCTTTGAGCGTATTCGGGACCTGTTAATTCTTCCTCAAATTCTTTTAATCCAAATCCATTATGGATGCATTGTAAAGTAATTCCTCCTAGTTCTTTGTCTCTTTCAATAATCAAAACATCCAATTTTGCCTTTTTGACTTCGATAGCTGCTGCTAATCCCCCAGCTCCAGCACCAATTACAACCACATCAGCTTTGTATTTCTTCATTCCACATTATCCCCCTTTAATTTATGAAGTACAATTTCCTTTGTTTTACCAACAAGGAAATTTGTATCCTCTCCCATTTTGACTACTTCTTCGTAGGGTATATTTAATTCTCTCGAGAGAATTTCAATTAACCTTGGTCTACAAAATCCACCTTGGCATCTACCCATACCGGGTCTACACCTAAATTTTATACCATCTACCGTATTTGCTCCTACAGGAGAATGAATGGCATTCAAGATTTCCTTTTCTGGAATAGTTTCACATCTACAAATAATTCTTCCCCAGGCAGGATCTTCCTTGATTTTATCGTCTAATTCTTTTTTAGAAAAATCTTTGAATTTTTCAGGTTTAGGCCGTTTTGGATTATAATCTTCTTTAACCTTCGTATTTACACCCAGCAATTCTAAGAAATCAACAACTCGTTCAGCAATAGCATAACAAGATGTTAACCCTGGTGATAAAATACCTACTACGTTAATAAATCCGTAAACATCAGTATTGTCAATAATAAAGTCGTAAGTATCCGGTACTGCCCTCAAGCCAGCAAAATTCCTAATAGCTGCTCTTAATGGTAATTTAGGAACTAGTTTAATTCCTCCTTCCAAAATTTCCTTCAACCCAGCAGCAGTTGTCGAGATATCTTTTTTATCGTTAATGTTTTGAGCGTTTGGTCCAACGAAGGTATTTCCACTTACGGTTGGACACACTAAAATACCCTTAGAAATTTTAGTTGGTGTAGGAAATAAAACTTTGTTTAGATGCATCGCATTTCTATCAAACAACATATATTCTCCCTTTCTTGGCATAATGTTGAAATAGTCTAAACCAACCATTTTTGAAATTTTCGCTCCGTATACGCCAGCGGCGTTAATCACATTATTGGCTTTAAATTCCTTTTCTTTAGTTTTAATTGAATAGGTATAGTTTTTATGCTTAATTTTTCTTACTCGTTGATTCCGGAAGAATTTTACCCCATTCATAGCAGCGTTCTCAGCAAGCGCATAAGTCATTTCATAAGGACTAACAATTCCTGCCGATGGCGCATGCAGTACGCCAACTACTTCTTCGGTAAGATTTGGTTCCATGTGTTTTATTCTTGCCTTATCTAAAATTACTTCTAAGCCAGGAACTCCGTCTTGGGTCCCTTGTTTTCTCTGCTCTTCAAGTTTATTTATTTGATTATCCTCTAAAGCAACGACAAACGAACCAATCCTTTGAAAAGGAAAGTTTAATTCCTCTACAGCTTGAGTATACAATTTATTTCCAACAATACACATATCACGCTTAATATATTCTCGTGGCGAAGCATAACCGGCATGTACTACGCCCGAGTTAGCCTTAGTCGTTCCTGACGCAATATCAGCCTCCTTTTCTAATAATGCGATATTGAGATCAAATTTTGATAAAGTTCGAGCAATACAACAGCCAATAACACCACCACCTATAATAATAACATCATAATCCAAAAGAAATACCTCTTAATTTCTAAGGGAAAAACATTCTAGCTTATGTATTAAAACATCTTATCTTTTTAAAATTTATTTAGAATATAAACAATTTCTAATTGGCAAAATCTATAAATAGGAAAAATAAAGCTTATATCCCATTTATTTTAATTAAGGTTTAGATAAAAAAGAACCACAATATATTAAATAGTAATGCAATAATTATTAGAGCAATCGTTATGGGGTTAATTAATGTGCTTCTTAATGCTTTTGCATATTTAACTTCGAGATCCCCTTTCAAAAGAGTACTAAATGTTTTATATTTTGGATTTGTATCTTCTTTCATGTGGTATGAACCAAGAAATCGAGGGTTTGTTATACTTTTTAAGTGGTTATTGTAGTCACTGGTAGGAAATAAACGTAACTTATTATTATTGAGAACATCCTCGTAATCTTTAATATTTCGAGCTTTGCTTAGATCTTTTTCAGTTTGCTTTTTCTTATTATCATTCATTTTAAATAATGACCAATTATATTTTTCTCATGTATTCTAAATCTATTCATTCTTAAATTTTTTATGGTTATTTAAAATAATATACTTCTCATACTGCCAATCTAAGATAATTTTTAAATCAATTATTTTTCTAAGGATTTATCAATAAATTCACCAAAACCAGAAAAAACACTTACATCGTTATCCCAATTTATCAGATTTTTTGCATAAATTCTAAAAAAAGTGTCAGAGATTTGCATTAATTCATCAATGATTTTTTTCTCTTTCATTTTGATTGAAGAACTACCAATAAAAAGAAAGTTTCTTCGCTTAATTATGACAAATCGAATATCAGATTTTTCAAAACTTGAAATGCCCCCATCAGAAAGAGCTTCAGCGAATTTATTTAGAGCGCTCATTAAAGCACCAAATAGTTGAGGGTTCAGCTTTTGATCATATCCTTTTGAAAATAAGACAATTCCGTTATCTGTTAAAACCCAAAAATCTTTTAGTATCTTCGGCACTAATACCACAAATTACTCGTTTTCACTTTCCAAAATTCTATTAAAAGGGTGTTTTTAATAATTAAAAAATCTTTTTTAATAATTTTTATTAACTGTATTAAGAGTAACAAAATAAAAAAAATAAAAATTTGTTTTTTAGCTTCAAATTAAATTTTTATCAAAAAATAAAGTCTACAATTCTATGATTTGGAAAACTAAAATAACCCAAATGACGGGGATTAAATATCCAGTAATAATGGGCGCATTTGCAGTAATAGGGACAGCAGAATTTGCTAGTGCTTTTTCCAACGCAGATGGATTGGGTATCATTACCGCAATAAATTATCCTGATATTGAATCATTCCAAAACGAACTTGAAAATATGATGAAATTAACAGATAAGCCTTTTGGAGTTAATTTTACGATTAGATCCCCATTTCTCTTAAAAAGTCGGGTTGGTAGAATTGAAGAATCCTATTATGATTTCTTAAATCTAGCGATTGATATGGGGATAAAAATCTTTACTACTTCTGCTTATCAAGCTCCAGAATTAGGAAAAAGAATAAAAGATGCGGGAGGTTACTGGTTCCATAAATGTGCAACCATGAAACACGCCATCGCCGCGCAAAAGAGGGGAGCTGATGTCGTTACGATTGTTGGTCTTGAAGGAACAGGATTTAAGAGTCCTTATCAAAATACTACACTTGTAAATGTAACAATGGCTCGAAGGTTACTTAATCTTCCAATTATTGCTGCAGGAGGAATTGGAGATGCTAGAGGTTTTCTTGGAGCTTTAGCTATGGGAGCAGACGCTGTGTGTTTAGGAAGCTCAATTATGGCTACTTCAGAGAGCCCTGCTTCAAAGAACTGGAAAGAACAAATATTACATCAAGATATTTTTGATGAAAAATATCATAAGAAAATATTTCACCTTGAACTTAAAGATTCACCTATAGGTTCAATGGCGATTGGTCATATAGATAAAACGCAACCAATAAAGGAGTTTATTGGTAACTTGATTAACGAAAGTGAGCAAATTTTAAAAAGTTGGGGTTATAATAGTACCGTATTTTCCACAATATAAAATATAAAGACAAAAAGTAAAAATCAATTACATAGATAGCATCAATCAACACAATATATTAATGAAATTCGATTATGGAAAAGTAGGGATTGAGATAACTCTTAATCCTAATTGGAAGACAACAATCATTCAACCGTTTAAGCAATCTGTAATTAAAAATCCTATTGAAGTGGTTAGTGATGCAATCAAAAATCCTGTAGGAAGTCCACCCTTAAAATCCATTGTAAAAAATCTAAAAAGCATTAAATCGGTTTGTATTGTAGTTTCAGATGCAACAAGACCAGTTCCAACTCATCTTATTTTAGATGGACTCTTAAAAGAGTTAAAAGATTCTGGGATCCAAGGAAAAAAAATACAAATCTTAATTGCTAATGGATTACACCGTCCAACTAATAAGGAGGAACTAAGCAGAATTTTAGGGAAAGTAACAGTAAGTGGTGTAAAAATCGTTAACCATAATGCAAACGATAAAAAATCTCTCGTATCTTTGAGTATTACCGATCTTGAGAATCCGATTTATATCAATAAGTTTTACTACGAAAGCGATCTAAAAATTTTAACCGGATATGTTGAACCTCACTTCTTCTTTGGTTTTTCAGGTGGATACAAATCCGTTATTCCTGGTTTAGCCGGTGTTGAAACCATATTAGCAAATCATTCCGCCGAACAAATAGCTTCTCCATTTGCTCGATTTGGAATCTATAAAAATAATCCTCTACCTGACCATTCATCTAGACTTGCAAAAAAAATTGGCGTAGACTTCGCTATTAATGTATGTATTAATGAAAGTCATGAAATCACTCAAGTTGCTGCGGGTGATTTAGAATTAGTTCATAAAAAATTAGTTGATTATCAAAAGAAATATATTT
>JAHQWP010000191.1 GCA_029856235.1 Promethearchaeia archaeon | reverse complement strand
TGCCTTTGCTATGGTGATGGATTCTTCCGGAAATGCATATTTGGCGGGTTATACACGCCCTAGTCATCTTAATGAATATGATATGTGTTTAGTAAGGTTTAATTCTAGCGGTCTAGCTGATTGGTCATGCATTTGGGGTGGAAGTGAGGATGAACTCTCTCAAGGATTAGTATTGAGGCCAGATGGAACCGTCCTCGTTGTTGGATATACAAAAAGTTATAGCGTAGGTGGTACTGATCTGTGTATGGTGGAATTTAAAATCGGACAATGCCCCATCACTATACCTGATGACGGAACTCCTCCTTTAATCCCTGGATATTATACGGTTATTCTTATCGGTATTGCTTATGCAATTTCGATACTTCTTATTAAAAAAATAGGTTTCAAACATAAGCATTAAATATTTTCTAGTAAATTTTGCCTCTGCGCACTGAAAGCTGATTACATTATTAATTTACCTGTTTTAAAAACTAAACGCATGAGATCGTATCATTAAAGAAGAGTAAGATATTAACCTAAATCTATTGAATTTTATATCTGCTTTAACGAAATTCCCAAGTTGCTAGTAAAAGTGTATAATGTTTTTTATCAATATACTAAAGAATATATATGTGTTAGGTCATTTTTTTCTTAATCATAATAATTTAGAGTGAAAATTTATTGGTGGATATAGACTATAATAAAGTCTTTACTTGCCCTAAATGTGGGGTAGCTGGTAATATATATCTTGTAAAAGTAGCCGGGAACAAAATCATTGTTAAACAAAGATGCCCCGTTCATGGTGGCAGACAATTTAAAGTACCTTTAAAGGATAAGGATCAATATATAGATCTCATCAAGGATGGTGTTTTTCGGTGCTTTAAATGTGGAGTGGAAGCTGAACAAAGTTATAGGAGAGATACAAAACCTTGGATCTTAATTAAAACTTCCTGTCCAACTCACGGAGCGTTAACCACTCAAAAAATTTGGGGTTCAATTTACAACGAAATTACTAGCGATGTAGCTGAAACACCAGAACCCGCCCAACCACAGCCTTCCCAAGTTGAAGATTTAGCTACTGAAAATATGTCTAGTGAAGAGAGGAAGTTTTGTCCAAATTGTGGAGCCAAATTAGAGGAATCCGGAACTTTCTGTGGTGAATGTGGCTCAAAATTAAACTAATTTATTTTATTTCATTTTTAATATTATTAAATCTATAATTTTTTAAGAAATACAAATTGAATATATTGGATCGCATTGAATTTTTGAGTTTCCAAGATTTTTAATTCTATTTTAACTTTATGACTAACCTAAAACAACGCTTAAAAATATAAAATCTTAGATATTGAAACTCATTAGATAAAAAAATGAAAAAAAAATAGATTAATAAATTTTGATTTAATTATTTTAGATCCTAGAATCACTTGTAGGAGGATTTGTATCTCCTTTATTCTGGTTGAAAATATCTGAGACGATACCGAAAAAAGCTGCTTGTCTTTGCCTAAAATGACCTTTATCCTCATCCTTATTTTGATTTAATACTAGAAGCCATTTCTTTAATTTTGGATTACCTTTTCCATCCATTTTTAGAGTACCAGCTTTTTCTCTTACTTTTATGTATACAAAAAGAACTCCTTCCTTTTTTAGGTCAATTTTATCTACATCGTACCATCTTACCCACTTACTTTTCCCCATTGAATACATCGAAGTTCTCATCCCTCCTTGTATCCTCCAAGAAAACCCATTGGTACTTGCAACGAGAAAACCGATATCTTTACCGAGTTTGCATTTTGAGGTTATTATAGGATCTCCTATAGGATCTTGACCTATCATTTTTTCGTACTTTTCAATTCGATCGGAAGAAACCTCCCAACCACTCATTATTGGCATTCTATCACCCTTTATTTTTTATATTTGATTTCTTTACGCAATAATATTCTTAATAACATCAGATAATTATATAAGAATTATCTTTTTTACGGGTTTTGAATGGGATCATCAAGTTTAGTTTTCTATAATTTAGAAATTTTTAAGAATCATAGATTGATTCTTAGAGGGATTTAATAAACCGTAAAGTGAAAACCCTTTCATAAATTGTAACATTTTTTGTTTTAGATTTCAAGGAATTTCATTTTGAAAAATCTATTTACGAAAAGTTTTGATTGTCTTAGAAGATTTTAAATGAGCTTTTGTATCCGTTTTATATTTCATTAATCCAATATTTATCATAAAACTTAACAAATCCGTTATAATTCTAATATTTTTTCTTGAGTATAATAGGAATTTAATTCCCTTCCTTTTTAATAGTCTAAATGAAGTATTTTTCCACCCTCTTTTAAAATATCCATAGTAGTAAGCTTTAGATAAAAGTTGTTCCAATTTTTCCTTTGATAATTTATTTAGTCTATTAACTGCTGTTGTGAAATTATAATCGCTCCAGTTATTAGATAATAAGTAATTTTTTTTAATTAATTCGTCCCTAAATTTCGTACCAGGTAAAGGAGTCATTACAGAGTAAAGGGGGAAGTCTATTCCCAATTTCCTAACTATTTTTATCGTTACATCTGTGTCCCTTTCGTCTTCATCAAAGTTTGAACCAATTAACATGCTACCAATCGTTATAATATCATTCTCTTGGAGTATTTTGACTGCTTCTACAATGTCTCTAAATTCTATTTTTTTTTGGAGATCATTCAATGACTTTTGATTAAATGATTCAATTCCTAGAAAAAACAACCAAAAGCCTGCTTTAGACATTTTCTTAATTATATTTGGATTATTTTTAATAACATCAATTCTACTTTGGCAGATAAAATCTAATTTAATTCCCTCTTCGATTATCAGATCGCATATTTTCTCTACTCTTTTCATATTCGCGGTGAAATTATCATCCGCAAATAGTACATTTTGGCCCCTTCCTTGATTTGAAATGATTTTTAACTCTTGAATAACTCGTTCAATACTTTTTGTTCTATAAGTACCTCGATAAAATAAGTGGATATTACAGAAAGTGCATTTAAACGGACATCCCCTTGATGTTTCAATCACATCGATGGGCATCTGAAAAATCTGAAAATAAGACTTTTTGTTTCTTAATTTTCTTGCCGGCAATGGTAGTTTATTTAAATCTTTGATTAAAGGACGATCCTCGTTATTAATTATATACCCATTATCTTTATATGAGATGCCTTTTATCTCTTCTAGATTTCTGTTTTTAATTAGTTCCCGAAAAGTAACTTCTCCTTCTCCGCGGACTATAACATCTACAAAAGGATATTTTAGAACTTCAGAGTAATCAAAACTTGGATGCCATCCTCCTAAAACTGTTGCGAAACCTAATTTTTTTGATCGTTTTGCGATTATTAAAGCAAAATCAATACCAATTGTGAAGCAACATGAAATTCCGACAATATCCGGTTGGAAATCACTAATTTCTCTCATTATTTCCTTAATGTTTAGATTCCTAACTTTAGCATTAATTATCTTGACTTTTACGATATCTAAAATATTCGCTGCTATTGTTTCTAAGCCTAAGGCAGGAATGGTAAACTTGTCCGTGATACTCTTAGTAACAAAATTTGGGTTTACTAAAACCACTCTTTGGATATTTTTATCAATTAATTTCATGTATTAGCCAATTTTCGAAAGATATTATATCAGTTTCTTTCTTTTAATTTTAAAAATGTAAATCTGTAACTTAGTAAATATATCAAAAGTTAATTTAATTATAAGATTTATTTTTCACCTTTATTGTTATTAAAAAGAATTGAAATGATATGGATTTAATTTAAAGGATAGATTTACACATTTATTAATTATTATTATCATTTGAAATTAGGGTAGATTTTTTGAAGGTCTCATTAATTTTTCCAACACCCCCAGAAAAAGGTACATTTTGTGGCACAGTTAAAGGGGCTGAGAAGTATTACAAAGAGAAAATCGAGTTTTATGGATTTCCACCTATGGGAATTTTATACCTCGGTACCTATCTAAGTGAAAATAACTATGATGTATCCATACTTGATCAGTTCGCTAGGAGATATTCAACTGAAAGAACACTGGAATGGATAAAACGTGAAGACCCAGATATTTTAGGGTTCTCGACAATAACTACGGCAGGAACAGGGATAACATCAGCAGAAATTAGTAGAAGAGTGAAAGAGGAAATAAACCCAAATATTAAAGTGCTGTTTGGGAATTATCACGCAACATTCAATGATGCAAGAATTTTAAATAAATACCCTTTCATTGATGCTTGTATTAGAGGTGAAGGAGAAAAAACTCTTTTAGAAGTTACCGAAAAAGTTGAAAAAGGTAAAGGTTTTGAAGATATCAAAGGTGTAACCTATCGTGATAATAATAGAATTGTAAGAAATGACGATAGACCTCTCTTAGAAAATGCAGATTCGCTTCCATTTCCGGATAGGAAATTGTTAGGAAATGTGGATTATAAAAATGTAGTTGAAGGTCTTGAAGTATCCGTGGGAAAGTTTACTTCAGCAGCTTCATCAAGAGGATGTGCATTTCAGTGTTCTTTTTGTTCTAGTTCTATGTTTTGGGGTAAATGGCGTCCAAGATCTCCGGAAAATATAGTAGAAGAATTATCTATTCTCGAAGATCAAGGGTACGAAAACTTGCTCTGGGTTGACGATAACTTCACTATAAGTAAGAAAAGATTACTCTCGTTATCAAGTCTTATAAGGAAAGAAAAACTGGATTTCACCTGGATGGCTGAAGGAAGAGTAACTCAGAGTTCAAAAGAATTATTAACTGCTATGAAACAGATGGGCTGTAAAATTCTGAGTTATGGTGTGGAAAGCGCTTCTCAGAGACTTTTAGATTGGTACAATAAAAAAATTACTTTAAATCAAATTTGGGACGCAGTAAAGAATGCCAATAAAGTTGGAATTGATATGATTTTGGCTAATTTTATTGTAGGTGCACCAATTGAGACTCGTGAAGAAATTATTGAAACTTTAAAGTTTTCTATGAAATTAGGTATTGATTTTCCACAATTTCACGTTTTGGGTATAATTCCCGGAAACTGGATCTGGGATAAGATGGTAAAAGAAAACAGAATTAATCCCGATGACTGTTGGGAAGTCGGTACTGCTGTTCTTCCCATACCTTTGAGTGAAATAATGGAAAGAATTAGACAAACTCATATAAAATTCATGCAACGCCCCAATTTTATATCTCGGCAAATTTTAAAGACTTTAAAAAGTAGCTATCGATTAAAGGCAGTCTTACAAAACGTAAAGAATATTGATAATTGGAATATTTGGAATAATTGGAAACCTTTTTGGGGATAATAAAAAATAAATAATGTTGAAAGTATTAATCCTTAGACATTATCTGGATCCCAAAAAGATCTTAATCCATGGAAATCTTCAAAATTCTTTACATTTTGTATAAGGATGTTAAATACCGTACTTAATTTGTAGTAACTTGTAATGCTTCTGTACAGCGCTTTCAGTATGTAGTTCGGATTCATAAAAAACTTTCTTAGCATTTCTAGAATTAAATTTGAAATCACTTCAGTTGGAACTCCATTCGGGTCTATATCGGGTATATGAACTCCTTCTTCCCAATATTTGTCTTCGTTAAGAAATTTTTTTTCAACCATCTCATCCCAAATATCGGTTCCAGGCATGGTCCCTAGAAGATTAAAGACGGGAAAGTCAATATCTAATTTTTGAGCGAATTTTAAAGTATTATATATTTCTGAAAATGTCTCACCCGGTGCACCAACAATGAACGAGCCTAGAATGAAGGGGATTTTTGCTTTTCGCGTTTTTTTTACGGCAAGAATTGATTGGGAGGGAGTTATACTTTTTCTATAATAATCGAGAATTCTCTGATTCGCACTTTCTACTCCATAGAACATAATTCTGCAATTAGACCTTCGCATTTCCCGTAGCATTTCGTCGGACACTTGATTTACTCTTCCCTCGCATATCCAATCAATATCTACTTTATTTTTTCGTAACAATCGGCAGAGTTTCATCACTCTTTTCTTCGAGAGAGTAAAGTTATCATCTACAAAGTTTATGTATTTATAACCTTCGCTTTCTAAAAATAGAATTTCTTCCAATATATTCTCTACTGAACGAGTTCTAAAACCAACTGTTCTTTTTCCGTAACAAAAAGAACATTGATAAGGACATCCCCTAGAAGAGGTCATTGACGTAAACCCTTCAGGAGCAAACTCTAAGCCCCCAAAACTCCCCGTATATTCAATGTTCAGGGCTTTTCTATCTGGGAAAGGTATAGCATCAAGATCTTTGATCAAAGGACGATCTTCATTTCTCTTTATCTTACCATTAGCTCTATAAGTTAATCCTTTAATATCTTCTAAGGATTTGTTATTTTCTAATGCTCTAAGTAACTCCATAAAGGTAAGTTCTCCCTCACCCCTTACACAAACATCAACCTCGGAATATTTATTTAAGATTCTATAATCGTTATGAGTTACGTGCCGATTTCCAAATACTATTTTAACATTTGGATTCCATTTCTTTACTTCTATAGAAGTTAAAGCCGCACTAATTCCCGATCCAGACGCAGTTAAGGTAGAAAACCCCAACACATCAGGGTCTTTCTTCTTAATCCATTCTACTATTTGGGTCAAATTAAAACCCATAGCAGCTTGGTCAACAATATCAACGTGATAGTTCTCTTTTTTTAATATAGAACTTAAGTAACAGATTCCTAAAGGTGGATAAATATGATCAGCATTTGCGATAATTCTGCCTTTCTCTAAAATTTCTCCGGGTCCAGGATTCACTAATGCGACTTTAAAGATTTTCACCACTTAGATATAAGTTAGACTGATATATATTCAAGATTTTAAATTAAAAATCTATGTAGAATATCATATAATAATTCTTAAATAATTAACTTTAATCAAAAATTTGTTTTTCCTTTCGCGTTTTTTCAACTAAATTAGAAGAAAAACTATACTAAATTCTATTTTAAGAGACACTATGACAAAAGTTAATATATTTAGATTCCTATCAAAATTTAGGATATATTAAGTTTATATCGAATAATCTGGTTTTAATATCTAAAAGAAGGATAGAATTATGACAGAAATTGACGAGAATAAAACCTTAAAACCAACTAAAAACGAACGACAAGAAAAATTCGAGAACTTATCTGGTATCGAGATAAAATCACTTTATACACCCGAAGATACTAAGGTTATTGATTACAATGTAGATTTAGGGGAGCCCGGAGAATATCCTTTTACTCGTGGTGCTTATCCCAATATGTATCGCGGTCGATTGTGGACAATGAGACAATTTGCTGGATTTGGTACGGCAGCACAAACTAATGAAAGATATAAATTCTTGTTAGAACATGGGACGACGGGTTTAAGTGTAGCATTTAGTTTACATACTATTTACGGGTATGAGGCTGACGACGAAAAATCTTTGGGTGAAGTAGGAAAGGAGGGTGTTTCAATCGATACCTTAAAAGATATGGAAACTTTGTTTAGTGGAATCGATTTATCAAAAATTTCTACTTCAATGACGATAAACGCTCCCGCATCTATACTGTTAGCGATGTATATAGTGACAGCCGAAAAACAAGGACATTCTGCCGATAAATTAAGAGGAACAATCCAAAATGATATTCTTAAGGAATACATTGCCCAAAAATCGTGGGTTTTTCCACCTGAACCCTCCATGCGTTTAATTATTGACACAATTGAATACTGTATTAAAAATGTTCCCCAATGGTATACTATTTCAATATCGGGTTATCATATTCGAGAAGCGGGCTCCACAGCAGTTCAGGAACTCGCTTTTACACTAGCAGACGGATTTGCTTATGTAGAAGCTGCTATGGAACGAGGTTTAGATGTGGACGACTTTGCTCCCAGACTTTCTTTCTTCTTCAATTCTCACAATAACTTTTTTGAAGAAATTTGCAAGTATCGCGCAGCCCGACGCATATGGGCTAAACGGTTGAAAAACAAATATGGAGCAAAAAAGAAAGAATCGATGAGGTTACGCTTTCATACTCAAACCGCGGGAGTGTCATTAAGCGCACAAGAGCCAGAGAACAATATAGCTAGAGTTACAATACAAGGTTTAGCTGCTGTTTTAGGGGGGACTCAATCTCTTCATACAAACTCGTTTGACGAGGCTTTATGCTTACCAACTGAAAAAGCAGCAAAAATAGCTTTACGAACTCAGCAGATTATTGCAAATGAATCAGGAGCTGCAGATACGGTTGACCCTCTTGCGGGTTCGTATTATGTTGAGTGGCTCACTAACAAAATGGAAGAAGAAGCTGAACAATACTTTGAAAAGATCCAAGCATTAGGGGGTGTGATACCTGCAATTAAAGCTAACTTTTTCCAAAAAGAGATCGCAAATTCCTCGTATAAATATCAGCGAGAAATTGAAAGTAAAGATCGAATCATTGTAGGCGTAAATGATTTTCAGTTAAGAGAAGCTTGCGCTACTCCTTTATTAAGAATTGATGAAAAAGTTGGAGAAGAGCAAGTTAAGATTTTACAAAGCGTAAGAGATCAAAGAAGTAATAACCAAGTTCAAGACAAGCTAGAAAAATTAAAACAAGCAGCAGAAGGGACTGAAAATTTAATGCCATACATAATGGATGCTATTAGAGAATATGCATCAATAGGAGAAGTAATGACTACTCTTAAGGAAGTGTTTGGAGAATATAGGGAAGATTCAATATTTTAAATGAGGTTATTATTATGACAGAAAATAGGAAGATAAAAGTATTAGTGTGTAAACCCGGATTAGATGGACACGACCGAGGAGCAAAGGTCCTAGCTCGAGCGTTAAGAGATGCTGGAATGGAGGTTATTTATACGGGGCTCCATCAAACTCCGGACATGATAGTTCAGACGATTCTTCAGGAAGATCCAGATGCTGTTATGTTAAGCATGTTGTCTGGGGCTCACAAAGCGTTATGCCCCGTGATTATGGATAAACTCAAAGAAAACGATATAGATGACGTACTTGTGAGTGTGGGAGGCATTATTCCCGACGAAGACAAACCGTTTTTAGAAGAACACGGATTAAAAGGGTTTTACGGGCCGGGTACAGAGTTAAAAACAATCGTAGAATTTGTGAAAAACAATTTGAAAAGATAGCTTACAATGGATTATTCTGATTTAATCGAAAAATTGCTAAATGGAAATTCTAGAGCGGCCGCTAGGCTTATCACCTTAGTGGAAAATGATATTGGAGCCGCAGAAAACATTATTAAGGCAATCTATAGTCATACAGGAAATGCATACATTTTAGGG
This sequence comes from Promethearchaeia archaeon, assembly GCA_029856235.1. Taxonomy (GTDB): domain Archaea; phylum Asgardarchaeota; class Lokiarchaeia; order Sigyniarchaeales; family SOKP01; genus SOKP01. The sequence goes on along the minus strand of JAHQWP010000191.1, from coordinate 7,739 downwards.
ATTACTGGATCACCTGGAAGCGGAAAGTCTACTTTTATTTCTACCATAACTAAAATTTTTGCTGAACAAGGCAAGAAAATAGGAATAATTTGTGTGGATCCTACCAGCCCTATAACAGGTGGGGCAATCTTAGGTGATAGGATCCGGATGAAAGATAATTTTTCACTTAAAGATGTTTTTATTCGGAGCATGGCAAATAGGGGACAGCTAGGGGGGCTAGCAAGAGCAACAGAGGATGCTGTAAAAATCTTGGACGCGTATGGTTGCGAAATAATCATTGTAGAGACCGTTGGAGTAGGGCAATCTGAAGTAGATATCTTTAAATCGGCTCAGACTGTGATAGTGCTCTTAGTACCTGGTTCAGGAGATGATATTCAGGCCATAAAAGCCGGAATCATGGAAATTACCGATATTTTTGTGGTAAATAAAATGGATTTAGCAGGCGCCGATAAAAAGATCGCAGATGTTATGCAAATGTTACAATTAAAAATGAATTACAAATACGAATCCGAAAAACACGATGAAAACAACTTGGTAAAATCGAAATGGACTCCCGAAATCATTAAAGTTAATTCGGTAACGGGTGAAAATTTTGAACAAATGATTGAGTTAATAAATAAGCATAGAGAATTTCTAAATGAATCTGGAGTACTGGTGGATTATCAGAAAAATCGAATTAAAAGCGAAACAATTCAAATTCTAAAACATAAAATCTCACAAAAAGTAGAAGGTCTAATTCACTCAAATCCCACAATTGACGAATATTTACGGTTAGTTATGGATAAAAGCCTTGATCCGTATTCCATGGCAAATTTAATTGTTAAATTATTAGGAATTGAATAAAAAACTCTTCTTTTTCTCCAAATGAGATAAAAAAAAATAGTTTTTATTTTATCACCCTTTTAAGAGTTATAACTAAATATAATTTAGCGGTTTTATGAATGAAAGATCTTAATCTATCAAGTAATACTGTTTTAATCTACCGTGTCATTTTTGCCGGACTAAGTTGGTTTACATTTATAGCGGGTATAATAATATACGGCCTTTTTTACGGCCCATTTTACGAATGGTTTAATAGCTTTAGAGCGTTCACTATACAAACAAACTTTATGGTCACGATATGGTATACTTTAGCAATCCTATGGCACAAAAAGCCAGAAAATCTTGAAAAAATTACAGGACTTCTCAAAGGTGCTTTTACGGTCTATATCTCAATAACTTTTATTTTCTTTGCGATTTTATTGGCCCCTTTTTACCACCCCACGGGATGGGCAGTATTTAGCAATCTTGTTTTCCATTATGTTGCTCCAATCGCGTTTATAGTCGATTGGATATTAACGGAAAATAAATTGAGATATAAATGGAAATACTTACTCTATTGGATCATTACTTATCCGATATGTTATCAAGCGTTTGTTTTTATACATGGCGCTTTTACTGGCAATTACATATATTACTTCTTTGATATCAATGCACTCGGTATTTTAAGGGTTGTTTTATTCGTCTCAATTATTTTTACAACAGGAATAGTTTTAGGAAGCGTATATATATTTATTAATAGGATAAGAACAAGAAGCTGAAAATTAAATAAAAAACATCTTTTTTTTTACGAAAGGTTTCAAGAAGTCTTAAAACTTATTTTTTCTTGGGATCAATCCACTCAGAATAAATCTCTTCAATGGTTAAAGTCGCATCACTATTACATTCCTTACAGGCTTCGTCCTTAAGATTTTTAAAAACATAATCTCCTTCTTTAAATTCGCGAGGATATTTTGCTTTACATTCTCTACACTTCAAAACTGCTGTTTTCTTTTGTTCGAAGCGATCCTTTCTATCGAGTATGTCTCCTATATCTGGAAGCGGTGGAAATTGAGGTTCTTCAGCCATTCTAATAACTCATATAAAGTTTTGTATTTGTGTTTATAAATAAATAACACCTAATAACTTTTTAGGTTAATAAATAAAAATTGAGATTTTTATTGTTTTACCATTCATAAATGCTCCCTTCTATGGCTAATATACTTGTTAAATTACTATTTAAATCTAATTGTATAACTATGATGTTAATCACCAAATTTACCACTAACTTAAAAGGTAATAACACCAATTTTATTTTCACTTCTCCTAAGAGTATTCTCTAAATTTATCAATAAAAAACATTTAAGAATAATTAGGCAATCACAATACTTAATATTATTAAATTTTAAGACTTTCAACAAGTACAAGTTAAAGAGTAAAAATTATGGATGATGAAAGAAAATTACTATGGGAACCATCTGAGGATTGGATAAAAAATGCCAATATAACACGGTTTATAGCCTTTGTTAATAGGGAATATGGCCAAAATATAAAAGGGGGAAAAGACCTATACAAATTTTCTGTAGAAAAAATAGAAGATTTCTGGGATGCGATGTGGAAATTTTCTGACATAATCGCTTCCAAACCTTATGATAAAGTTGTGGAAGATCTAAGTGTTTTTCCTGGGACCAAATGGTTTCCGGGAGCTAAACTAAACTTTGCGGAAAATCTACTAAGATACGATGACAACCAATTAGCGTTCATTTTCCAAGGAGAAGCGAGGGTATCAAAACAAATTACATACTCTGGGTTAAATAAACTAGTAGCAAGGCTCGCTAAATCTCTAAAAGAAATAGGAATAACTATGAATGATCGAGTTGTTTCTTATATGCCCAATCTTATTGAAACTCCAACAGCAATGCTCGCAGCGACATCCATTGGCGCTATATGGGCTTCTTGTGGGGCAGAACTACAACCTAGCGCCGTAATCGATCGATTCGGACAAATTGAACCAAAAGTTCTGTTCGCTGTAGATGGTTACTTTTATAGAGATAAGGAATTTAACATTCTAGATAATGTGAAACGCGTTGTTGAAGCTATAAAATCTATTGAAAAAGTAATTGTAGTCTCATATATTTCCAAAGAAAAACCAGATATCAGTATCATTCCAAACGCAGTACACTGGGACGATTTTCTCTCTAAGCAAGAAAATCCGGCTATAAAATTTGCTCAGCTACCGTTTGATCACCCCTTATACATTATGTTTTCTTCAGGAACGACAGGAGCACCAAAATGTCTCGTCCAAGGTGCTGGTGGCGTACTAATCAATCATTTAAAAGAACTTATTCTCTCAACTGATTGTAAAAGAAGTGATGTGCTCAATTATATTACCGCTCCCTCTTGGATGATGTGGAATTGGCTTATCAGTGGGCTAGCTGTAGGTTGCACTATATTTCTATACGATGGCAATCCTCTCTACCCTGATCCACTCCGGTTTTTCGAATTGATCGAGGAACATAAAATATCAATTTTTGGGACCAGTGCTGCGTATATACACTATTTAATGGGGCTCGGTGTTAAACCCGCTGAAAAATTCGATCTAAGTGCGTTAAGAGAAATTTCACAAACAGCATCAACGCTTTCACCAGAAGGATTTGAGTACGTCTATAGAGATATTAAGAAAGATCTTTTTTTTAATTCAATTAGTGGTGGAACCGACATTAACGGTTGCTTTGCTGGTGCTATTCCTATTCTACCAGTATACTCCGGTGAATTACAAGGTAGAGCACTCGCAATGAAAGTTGAGTCATATTCAGGAAAAGCAGAACCAATCGAAGACGAACAAGCCGAACTCGTATGTGAAGCACCGTCACCTTCAATGCCCATTTATTTCTGGGGTGACGACGATAACATGACGAAATACAAAGCAGCGTATTTTGATTATTATAAAGATGTAGGTAAAATGGTTTGGAGACACGGTGATTATATTGTAATTCATAGCGATACTGGCGGAATTACATTTTGGGGTAGATCAGATGCGGTACTAAAACCAAGCGGCGTACGAATTGGTACGGCAGAGATATACAATGTGGTCGAACAACTGCCTGAAGTCGCAGATAGTCTTGTTATCGGGCAAAAATGGGAAGGAGATATTCGTATTATTATGTTCGTCTTACTAAACGAGGGATATAAGCTTGACGATGATTTGAAAATCAAAATTAAACAAACTTTACGAGAAAAAACATCACCGAGACATGTTCCAAAATTGATTTTTCAAACACCTCCAGACGGCATTCCCTACACCTTCAGTAATAAAAAAGTTGAAATCGCGATCACAAAAATCATTCATGGCATGCCCGTTGCTAATCGAGGGGCTCTCAGAAATCCAGATTCTCTAGATTTTTATACGGAAATGAAAGATAAACTCAAATGAATATTTTTTTTATTTCCTATTTTTTCTCTTTTTTTTTAAATTTTATTTTTAATAGCTATTTTTGTTTTTAAGTTTCGATATTTATGATAAACTTGGTTTGGTAGTTATGAACTCTTTTTTGTTTTTTACACATATATACTCCAAACAATCTCTACCGGATTGAGCAGCACCGGATACACCTGTACCACCCACCCATTGACCAACCATGAAAAAATTTTTCAGCTTGGGCAATGTTTTTGATATTTTCACAGAAAAGGGATTAGCCCAACCCATATAGGAGCCTCTCCAGTTATTAGTATAGCGAACAATAGTCAAAGGTGTTGCTACATCGATAGCTTCGATTTTATCTTCAATGTTAGGTATAATTTTTTTCAGAAAAGCGATAACGGCTCTTTCCACTTTTTTTTTTTCCTGTTGATATTTCTCTCTATTCTGATATAATTTTTCCCAATTTTCAAATCTGCAACTGAAACCAGCAACGAGAGTAGTTTTACCTTTGGGGGAAAATGTCGGATCAAAAGCATAATTTTTAAGGCTGAGGAATGTATGTTCTTTTCCAGCTATTTCAATTGGTTTGTCAAGTTTATAAAAATTATAAATTGAGTTAATAAGATTAGAATTGCTTGACAAATCCATATCTAAACCGATTGATACTTGTAAATAGGTGGGGAAAGTAGGTTGAGTTTCGTAGCAATTCCTGATTTTTTTATTTATAAATTTACCATCTAACATTTTGAAGATAGTGCTATAACCGTCTGCAGCAGAAATAACCATGTCTGCTTTAACCTCTTTACCATCCTCTAGTTTTATACCAACAGCTTCATTATTCTTCACTAAAATCTTTTCAATTTTTGAATTATAATGAATTTTACCCCCTAATTTAATATATCTCTGTTCTATACTCTTAGCGAAATTCAGAGAACCTCCTTCTGGAAATCCACAACCTTGGGTTGCAATCATAAAAGGAACACCGAAAAATTGAGTAAACTCAGTATCTGCCATTAGACCTTGTACAGCTTGCTGTAGGACAGGATTTTTAAATTTTGCTGCAAATTCATCTATATTCATTCTTGCATATTTAATAAAGAATTTCATAAAAGGTATGAAACTTTTTATATTTTTAAGCTTATCAATTACACTAAATAGTTCTTTAGCTTTTGTTAAGGGCATATTAAATAGCGTATATGCTTTTCTTATAGTATAGACCAATTCATCTATCATTTCACTATCTTCCGGAGCAATCTCTTTTAAGTGTTTAGCTAATTTATCAGGATCACAATAAAAATTAACAATCTGCCCATTTGAGATTACTCTTACAGAAACATCCTTATAATGGATTTTTTTATCTTGGATAGCTCCTAATTCTTGCCATATACTATGGAATGGTGAATTGGGAGAAGTACCTTCCAACCAGTGGATACAAATATCAAATGTATACCCCTTTCTCTTCCATGCAGTGCAGAGACCTCCAGGAAGATTATGCATCTCATAGATATGTGCATCATACCCATTCATTTGAGCATAACAACCCGCAGATAATCCTGCGATTCCTCCACCAATTATAGCTATTTTTTTCATATATTTATCACTCCAAATTCGTTTAATTCTGATTTTAACTATAGAAAAAAAACATTCGGTTTAATATTAAAATCTTAAGTAGACAATTTATAGATTTTTTTGAATTCTGGTTGAGAATTAAAATGAAAACAGTATCAAAGGATTAGATGTTAGAAACCCCTTGAGCTGAATCTCATCTTTCGTTAATTTTATTTCAATTTTACAAATGCTTATATTCAAACTTTAAATTGATTTCCATCGGAAATCTAGCTTAAAATTTATAAGAAAGAAGTGATTATATTAATATATGCTACCAGGCAATATATTTCCTAATCCGGTTAGGAACTCGGGCATAAAATCACTTCTTTCAAATCATAATATGCTGTCTTTTTTTAAAAAGTTTTGTAAAGAAGTTACCTCTCGCACCTGGCGTTTTAAAAAGGGCAAGAATTCGAGATATGAGGAAGAGGACTTCTTAAAGGTGTTCTTCTTCTCAGAATTACTGGGTAGGTCCATTCATGACACGAGTGAATTACTCAACGCCCATTTAATGAGCCATAGAAGAGGAAGACCAAAAATATTTGCGGATGGACGGAGAAAGCGAGCGATACCGCACCAAACAGAAGTCAACAAGTATCTCCGCAAGATTGGATTTAGGAAAGCGCAGAAGATCTTGCGTGGGTGCTTGGATGGACAGCTCTTGGATGCCTTAAAATATGGGTTCATCTCAAAGAAGGTAAATGTGCTTATTGATTTCACTGAGCATCCTTATTTTGGAAAGAGAGAGGATAACATGATCAAGGGAACGAACCGGCAGAAGGGAACGCTAAAAATGCGTCATTACCTCGGCTTCTCGATATTGTCCCGAGAAACACATCTTTATGCAGGATTGGAACAAGTGGCAACGGGTCAGTCTAAAATACCCATCATCTTAAAATTTCTTGAAAAACTACTTAAGCTGGGATTCAAGTTAGGCTTCGTGTTAATGGATAGGGAATTCTATAGAGCTGAATTATTAGATAGGATTAAAGGAATGGGGGGTGAGGTCATCATTCCTGCCAAGAAATATAAAAAAATCAAGCAATTCCTTACCGATTATCTCAAGGGAACGCATGGTCGAGTGCGGAAATACACGTTTTCAAGCAAGACGGCTGCAAAATGTCGATTTTCTAGGCATGTTTATGTGATAATAAAAGCAAAAAATCAATTCACTCTTCAAGGGGTCAAGCGAGACTATAAAGCGGGAAGAATATCGTTGGACGATGCTCGAAAGCGTTTATTCTTAATAATGACTACCGAAAAGCCTCGAGGTAAGACCAGCTCTTGGGCGTCCCGCACGGCACTATTTTATCGTCGGCGATGGTTGATTGAAACGGGTTTCTCCGACTTAAATCGAATTAATCGTCGTTGGAAGTCAAACTATGATAACATCCGATACTTGGATATGTTGGTAAGAATGCTCCTTTATAATTCGTGGAAAATGAATAAAAAGCTAATTCAAATTTCCAGTAGAAATCAAGGTAAGGGACCAGGTTGGACATTAGTTCAAAATCAGGACTATTTGATGGAATCATTTCTTTCATCAGAAAAAAAATCACGTGGGGTGGTCGGATAAATTACAAATAATGTCGGCTTGCTGACCATCGATAAAACAATAAAAAAAAATAAAAAATTAAAAACTCAATAAAAAAAAAGAATTTATGATTACAATTTTAACTAAATACACTGGTTCCTTCTTGCTCTAAGAGATTGTGTATCTTTTCGAGATAACTTCTTTTATAAGATTCTATTTTTGATTCAGAAAAAGGTAATAAGCTCCAATAATAGGCAAGTATCTCTTCAGGATGTAATCTGTGTTGGTTGTTGTAGGGGTCGATTTCTTCGCACAACTCAAATAATTTATGTGGCGGACTAATGAATTTTGGTCGGTTGTTTTCATACATCGTAACGC
>JAHQWP010000190.1 GCA_029856235.1 Promethearchaeia archaeon | reverse complement strand
GTGGACCCCCTGGTGGACCCCCGCCTCCGCCTGGAGGGCCTGGAGGACCTGGAGGGCCACGTCCAGCAAGTCCAGTGAGCTTGAGAGGCGCTATTATGGGCGAATTAAAGCAGCTATTTTCAAAAAGAAATCAATCAGGATAATAAAACTGAATTCTTTATTAGACTTAATGTAATTTACATTATTAAATTGAAACAGCTTCGATTTATTTCTAATTATTCAATTAACTTCCCTAATTTCTGTTAAAAGAATTTTTGAAATCAATTAAGATTAAAATTAAAGGACGAATATATCAATATAAGTAATAATTTGTTTTAACTTGGTATATTCAGTGCAACAATCATCAATTAAGGACTCAGCAGTCACTCACGTAAAAATTGCTCATGATTTTCAAAAACAAATATTAGAAATCCCATCTCTCATTAGAGTCATAAATAACTACTATTACAATAAATCTGTTGTACAAGCGAAATTGAAACCTTTAACGCTTAAAAGGTTTAAAGAAGGGATAACAACTATAGAAAATGATAAGCAAAGGCTTAATAATCTTCCCACTGCTTTAAATGCATTAAGAGGAAACTTACTACATAAAAGAGATACTTTTCGATTTCCGGATAGCATGATATTATTTGAAGCTTGGATGAATTTGGGAATTGATGCGTTGTATCCTAGATTAGCATTACATTATAAATTTCCCGGACTCCTAAAAGGTGAAAAAACACGACATGTTTTCCAATTCACATTTTCCACATCTCGAGGTTTTGGTTTCCCTATTTATTTTGGACCCGAATTTTATGGGTATTTCTTAACTATTGGTAAAATATTAGAATCATTATTTAAATGGAGCCATACAATCTGTCATAGAGCTAATCAAGCAATATTTTTAGTTGGTAAGAGATATGGGATTAAAAGGCACCATCCCGGAGAATTTGAATCCGTGATTATTTCAGAATACGAAAATCATATGTTTAAAGGAACCGATACTCTTTTACACGGTTACTTTACTCAAGATCCAAAAAATCTCGGTATCTACTCAAATTTAGATGAGACTCTTAAAAATATTATGTTTTCATATTCTATCGGAGATCATGCCATGAATATCGATAAAAAAATTCAGGAACCGTCAATAAAAATCCCTCTAATGACTCACGATTACATTGTAAAGACCTACAATGTCAATTTTTATAAATATTTAAAGAACCTAATATCGATGAAAAACCTTTTAATTAAGAAGATTCTACTATACAAAAAACTAAGAAAAGAATATATTAATAATCTGAAAAGAATTGAAAGAATAAAATTCAGAATTGATCAATCTAAAACTTTCTCTATTCCAAAATTGAAACTTTCTCAACGCTATTCCAAGATTCAAGAATATACGCTTCACATTAAGCTTATGGAACGACTTATAGGAATGTTATGGACTTCACCGCTCTATTCTCATACTATTCATTATACCATAAATGAGGATCCTGATCTTAAAAAGACTACAGTAAACAGCTCTACAGCCAATTTTGATAAAAAATCTATAAATTCAATATTTTTATTATATATTACACATTTTGAGGAAAATAATGATTTTGTTTTTAAAGAGAGTGAAGTTTTAGGTGAATTGGAGAAAATTAGAGATATTATGGGAAATATGTGGCTATATTTTAAAGAAAAACATTTTAACTTTGCCTTAAATAAATTGAACGAGCTTTCAACATTATCGTTAGCAGATCAGGATTATAATAAGATCGTAAACGATTATGTTAATAATCTTATCCCAATTTTCTCAATTTATGAGATTTTTAACAGATCTCTTTCAGAGTCTGTTTATCCAGAATCCATTCCTCAAACCAAACGATTAGGAGCTTACGTAGCAAGCTTTCTTACTTCGAGATTTAATCCTTTTGGCGTGAATTTAATGAACCTGTTCAATAAATTAGCGTTTTACAATTGGAGCTACTTTATTGTAAAAAGAGACCTTAATCGAACTCGATTTTTCAATATTATCTTTAAACTTCCAATATGGAAGTATATCCCTAATAATATTACAAAAAAAATATTAGACTCTAAAAATTAAAACATCTTAAAGACGATGGATTAGCTATATTAAAATTCAAGGAAGCCAGGGTCATCAAAGATATCTTCAATTTTCTTTTCTTTCTTCATATCGCTTTCGTCGTGTTCTGTAAATAAAGATTCATCGTCAGTTTTAATTCCCTTTTCTAATTCTAGAGAATCTAATTGAAGTAATGCGTTTTTCTCTAGCCTTTTATATTCTTCGGCTTTCATTTTCCATCTATTTACTTCATCAATATTTACTTTATCTTCGTCTTCTAAGGCTTCAGCAGCTTTAGCTTTACAAATGTCAGTTAATATTGAATAAGATAAAGCCAATTCTCCCCATTCGTTCTTATTTTTTAATTTTTCGACACGCTTTTCTAGTCTTTGAAGTTCTTGATCAGCATAATGAATATCGATAAAATCTCCAAACGCATCAACAGGTTCTGATATCGAATTAACGAGTACTTCCTTTACTAAACCGCAATGACCGCATTTTACGGTAGCAATTGCGCTCTTTCTAATATTTTCCACCTTTACAGATTTCTCACCGCAATCCAATTGAATGGGATATCCATTTAATATTTGGGCAGGTGAAAATCTTAGGTACTCTCTTAACACGTTTATAAGTTTGTTGCTTTCTTTTTCTTCTTCCCATACAAGTTCATACTCAAAAAAATTGTGTACTATTTGATAAATTTCTTAGTCAAAAAGTAATTAGAAAGTAAAACTAAAAAATTTTCGCTTTTCTAATTGTAGAATAGAGGAAACCGAAAGATTTTTTAGGAATGATTAATTAATTCAATTACTCTTTTTAGCTGAAATAAATGACTGATTTATAATATTGTTAGTGGATTTTGGGTATGGAACACACGAATTTGTCAATTGAAAATGATAAAAACTTGATAGAGAAGGTTCTTGACGATATCGATATGAGATATATCGTTTTATTTCTCTATATCATTAGAAACGATTTATTTAGGGATTTAAATAATACAGAACTAATTGAATCATACGAAAAAGTACTAATTTTAGATGAAGTATTTAAAGATAATATCCTAAACTTCTGGGATAATGAATTTATTGAAGTAGCTGTTGATTTAGGCTTATTTAAAAACATTCGAAGTATGAGAGAATTTCAACAAAAAGAGGACGATTTCATAATTCGGTTAGGAGAAGAAACAGTAACTATAGAAAATGATACTATATCCGTACCAGATCATTCATTATTCTTAATGATAAATAAGAAATTTAAGTTTCTTACACGACGGAATTTTAACTCAGCTTTAATAAAATTGAAGGGAGTAAGGTGTGAAACAAGTAATATAATCCACCCGTTTGTCTCTGAAATAGGAGATCATGATTTCACAATTCCCGATGATATTTACTACATTTTAGACCAGTATGGTAATATTTATCAAGCAATTAAAATAGAAATTACAATCGAAGGAATCTATCAAAGATTTTTGCAAATCCAAGAAAAAATGAACGAATTTATCGATATCTTCGAGCCTAAATTAAGAACTAAACCGGTTTTAAAGAAAGTACATGAAGCTATAAATGATAATAAAGATATCATCAAACATTTGAAAGAGGAAAAAATAGAACTCCCCGATAAATTTGCCTATAATGAAAATGATATCGAAAATTTAACTTTTAAAGATTGGAATTCTAAATTGGTTCTATTATTGAAATTTACACTTGAAATAAAGCAAATAGAAACTAAACTTTTAGAAATTAAGAAATATTATTCAGGAAAGGGTAAAAAGTTTAATTATCTTGAATTTATTGAAAAAGTGTCTTTTAATGAAGATAATATCGTAAATACTATTCAAAGTGCTTTAATCAAACTTAGAGAAGAATTATTAGGAACTAATAATGAACTTGAAAAACTAACGAAAAAAGATTTAAAATTATTAAATTTAGATTTTGAAAGATACTTAATAACGAGTCGTGATGATTAATCATGAAATGCACAGCATGTAGCATCGAAATGGAAGTTTTAGTTCCTGGAATTTACCAATGTCCTCAATGTAAAAAAATACAAAAACAAAAAGATGACAAACGCGAGGAAGACGAAGGAAAGAAAGTTGAAAGTGGTCAATTTCTTGACGGAGAATACTTCCATAAGAACGCAAGTCTTAATAAAAAATATGAAATATCTGAAAAGGAAATAATCATCAGTAAATCTGAAACGCGTTTATTTGCTACCTTGATTTGCCATAGTGCTTATTTAACAGATGAAAAATACGTAAGACTGTCATGGTGGAAAAGTTATCAACATGCTGGCATGTTTAAAATCTACGATAAAGAAGTTTTGAAAAATGTTATTACAGCGTTAGAAAAAGTTAATGAAAGCTTCGACGATTTTTGGACGTGGAGTGGAAAGTACGGAAAACAGGAACCTAAGTCAAATGAGATCATAGAAAAAGAGAAACATTTAGACCTTCTCAAATACCGGATAATTGAAAACCGAACATGTCCAAAATGTCAAAAAAAAATGAAGAAAGAAAAATCTCATTACGAGTGCCAACACTGTGGCGAGATAGTTATCCTCGAAGGTTACAATCAACCTATCTTCAACATATCGTCTGAAGAACTTGAATTAACTTTTCAAACTAACTTCCCTATTAATTATTATATGCCAGTAAGCGGTATTACTGTGAAATGGCTAATGGGGGAATGGAAGGCATTAGCAGTTATTCATTCTAAAGATAACCCCAATAAAAAATGGCTCAGGTTTTATTGGTGGATAAGAGATTTAAGTAATGTTTTAAAATATGGGCAAAGAGAGATAGGAGAAGGTACACAAATGGGCTGGAAAACACAAAGAGGAGTAGCTTCTCCAAATATTTATGACAGAAAGGTAATAATTCCTTTAATTAAAGCGCTACAGAAAATACAGGAAGATTTAAATTGGTAACAAATAAAAATAAACGGAATCTTCAGTGATGATAATGGAAATTGGTCAAGATAATACATGGAAAGAATTACTTCAAAACTTTGAAACAGGATTAGAAAAAGCCGTAGAAGAAGTAGAAAAAAGAGATGTAGAAACCATTCCAGGGGCAAAAGAAGCTTTAATTCAAAGATTAAAAAATATGAAGCTCCATTTTCCTAAGAATAACGGTGAAATATTTCTAAAATCTATTAACGATACAATTCAAAATACATTTTTTCCAAATACAAAGGATTTTACTGAAGCTTTTAAAAAAATAATAAAATCTAGAACCCATGAACAAGATTTCATTATAAATGAGTTATTAAATGGATTTGTGACATCAAAAGCGAAAGCTATTGCTTCAGGAACTCAAGGACCGATAATAGATAGGATGGTAGAAGCTTTTAGCAAAAGAAATGATTTTCATATTGTCGATTATCAATTTTATGCTATGTTTGGAGATCCTAATAAACCCCGTCATTATATTAAAAACCAGCTTGAAGAGCTTGCTAAATTGTTTGGTTTGGTTTCCAGGGAACTCGTTGTTGAAAAAGATCTTAGGAAAAGTGAAGAAAAAGTTTACACATTTTATACATTTCCGGAAAGCATTATTAAAATTCTTGAAGAAAAATATTTAATACTTGATGAAGAATTAGGTTATGCTTATGTATCTGAAGCCTTTGATCGAAATGTGTTCATTTGTATGTTTTTAGCTAATATCGCAATTAATAGAGATAATCTTGATAAAATTGGAGGATCCTTCACTCTCAATGGCATCTCAGCTATTTTTGCTTTGATTCTATTGTTAAGTTTTTTACCTAAATTATCCGTTGATGAAACAAGCCCTATATTAAACGATCCTAGTTATGATCCAGACAACATGAGCGTGATTCCAAAATCATGGATGATGAGGCAAGTTTTAGAACCCCTCTTCGAACCCTTAATTAAAATTATCGCTTATAGGTTAGGAGGAGGGTTGTGGCTATCAAAAATAATAGATTCCGAAATCAATAAAAAAATTCACAACCAGATACGCTTTTTGATTAAAGATGTTAATAAGTGGGTGTTAGGGCAATTAGTTAGGGTTGAAATTCCCATTTTCGTGGAAATTTCAAATATCTTTACAGAAATTTTAGTAGGATATGATGAAAGTTAAATAAAATGATATCTTTGGTGAATCTTATGAGTTATAAAAAAAAAAGCACAAGAAATGTGAAACCTGGTAGAAAGAGAGAAAAATGGACTGACATTCTCCCTAGATATCTTACGTTCTTAACCCATATGCGACCTATCCTCAGAGAAACAAGGAGAGTAATAATTGGTTTAGATGCGGATCTTTTGCTAGACACTGAAATTCTAGATAAAATTCGAGAAGAAGAAGAAAAAAGGAATGTAAGGAAGGTAAGAGCTTTGACCGAATTTTCAGCGATGTATAGATCAAACATATACGAAATCATAAAAGATTTTTTAGTAAAATATCGAGATCTGATTCCAATCCTAGATATTAAAGATTATATAATTGAGTTCTTATACGAATCCGTAGGTGCACTTAATGTTTTACAACACATTACTAATCCTGACGAACAAAATTTAGAACACACATATTTGTATGTTTTAGTTAAATTTATTGAAGAAAAACTTCTCCCGAGAGGAAGAAATTTGAAGGTCATATATAAAAAATTACTAGAAGTATCTCCCGATTTTTACGATTGTCAACGGCATATCCTCCAACCCCATACATATTATCGAGAAAAATTAGAAGATTCAGATTCCTTTGAAATTCCCGGAATCTCTCCAAAAGTTTATCAAGTATTTAATAATATTACTTCTCTTTTTAATCTTGACCCAAACTTTGGAAATTTCCCTGAAAAAGAAAATCAAGAACTTCCAATGATTTTAAAGACAGAAATTTTTAACCCATACATAGATTCCGTTGCAAATGCAGAAGAAGAAGCAATAGACCAAATTTCTGAACGCATTGGACTCCGAATATTGGACGACATTTTTCTCGCTCCAAGTGAAAATTTAGTAGAAATCATGATAGAAAATAACTTTATACGTAGCAATACACAATCGGATGGAGTAATAAGATTATTACCGCAATTGAGTAATGAAACATTGTATTTATATTACTTGGCATTTGCATCCCAAAGAAGAGGTTTTTTATCAAAAGAACTAATAAACTGGATTTCAATGAATTTCGCTTTTTTGATTTATATGGGGATTTTGAAGTGGAAATTATCAGATCAAAACATTTTTTATCCCATTTTTAAAGATTTACAAACAAATGAGAAAATATTACCCTACTTAATGAAACTTATCTGCTTTCCTAACTACTTAGGATTAGATAAGATGAAAATTAGGGATTCGCCGCAATATAGAAAGGAAATTTTTAACTTTATAGGTTCTCAAATTGATAATCTTAAAGAATTTATTAATGAAATAGCTATATTTTGTGAAAAATTTGATAAAGAAAGAAAAAATAAATAAATTACAATAAAATGAGTTGAGAAAAATTAACAGTTCGAAAGATAAAGTGGAAGATGAAATAACATTTTCAGACGAAGTTATTAAAAATAGAATAGGTAAATATGGTGCAGTATATTTTCCTTCCAATATTCAAGAGTCTATTGAAGACATCTTAGGTAATGAGACCAAAAAAGAAATTTTACATGATTTCTTTAAAGCTTTAAAGAAATATCATGAATTTACTAAACGGTTAAAAGGGTCAAAACTTAATCCCAGTTTGACTGTTCTTTTGTACGGACCACCTGGAACTGGAAAAACTTCTCTTACTCGAGGATTTTCAAAAGAATATGACATACCTTTGTGTGTGGTTGAAACTGATAGACTTGTATCTCCTTTATTAGGAGATACAATTAAACAAATTAGAAATGTTGTAGAACTTGCAGCTGAAATTGCTAAAGAGAGAGGATGTTTTATATTATTTTTTGATGAAATTGATGCTATCGGATCT
This sequence comes from Promethearchaeia archaeon, assembly GCA_029856235.1. Lineage (GTDB taxonomy): Archaea > Asgardarchaeota > Lokiarchaeia > Sigyniarchaeales > SOKP01 > SOKP01. Next base: position 9,054 of record JAHQWP010000190.1, on the reverse strand, counting down.
GAGCGATCAAACATTCACGAAGTTGGCGAAATTAAACGTGCTGTAATCTCGTTTTTACAAGTTATTGATAGGATCAATTATGAAGGAGTACCACTAGCCATTTTTGGAGCTACAAATCATCAAAATCAATTAGACTCAGCTATATGGAGACGTTTCACCTTCCATTTTAGCTTTGAATTCCCTGATTATCATTTAAGAAAAAAAATAATTGAATCGTTCCTTGATAAGGTTAAAAACGCAAAAATTGGGGTTGATGAATCAATTTATACCAATCTAAACGATGAATATGGAAGAATTCAAGGAATAAGTAATAATTTAGAACACAAATTAGGTTATATCGTTTCAGAGTTTGAAGGCAATATATTATGGGACGAACTTCATAAAAAAAGCGAAATGAAGGGGTTACTCGAATTATCCAAGGGTTATTCTGGCTCCGATATAGAGAGAGGTACAAAAGTATCTCTACTGAAAGCTATTAGTACTGAACGTTTAACTTATGAACTTTTTTATAATTCGCTAAAGTTAGTAGGAGGTACAGCAATCCATGTGGAAAGACAAGATGTATTAAGCGATCGGAGGAATAAGGAGATAAACTCTAAAAGAATGGGAAATAGTAGTTCTAAATTTTCTGGTCCACCCGAAATATAACATTTTGATATAATAAAATTGATAGTAAAAAATTATTTATACCCTAACGATGGAAAATCAATTATTTAACCTTAAAAAAATTAGAGAATTAACTTCTCCTATTGAAAACCTTCAAAGTAAGGTTAACCAGATAACTAATCTCGTTGTTCTGTTTGAATCAGAAAAGCTAAAAATGACAGATTATTCTGAAAACGAATCCTTTCTTAAACAAATAACAGATATCGAAAATATTTTAGATAGTATCAATAACAATTTAAAAAATACATTCACCAACAACATTAACGAATTTCTTAGGTTTAATAATAAACTGATTAATAAATACAAGACCGATCTAAAAAGTAATTTAAAAATTGTTAATATAAACGGTGAAAACACGAGATTAATAGGCCAGTCTTTAATAGAAAAGAGAAAGATCAGTAAAATTATAACTCAAATAACAAATACTCCCTCCATTAGTATAAAACAATGGTTAGAATTAATTGACGCTTTAAATCAAAATACAATTTTTTTAGCTTCTGCTCAAAAACTTCAAAAAAGTTATCTAAAAATTGTGAAAAACCGCTTAGACTCCGAATTAAAAAAAATACCAATCAATACACCTTCTTCTATTATTGAAGAGTTTAAACAGCAGTTTAATTTATATCACGACCTAACTTATGAAAGATTTCTAGATGCGATGAAGAGTAAACTAACTCAAGAAGAATTACAAGCTAATAAAGAAATATTAACCAAAAGTAAACAAAAACAAGAAATTGAAAAGTTAAAAAAAAAGCAAGAAGAACAAACAGAATCTTATGAAAGCTATTTGAAGTTATCAGAAAAAGAATTTGAAAGAAAACTGCGAAAAGGGAAGAGAGAAAAGTTAATCGATGTAATAGAAAGTAAAAATCAAAAGAAAATAGAACTCTCAGAGGAAGTTTCAGAAAAAATTGAAAAGTTTAAAATGAAATTTGATAAGGATTCTAATGAAAACTATTTAATTAGAGAAGATATTGACGAAGATCCATTAAAAGTAATCAGGGAAAGAAAAAAAAAGAAAGATAAAGAGTATAAAAAGTTTAAAGATCATTTTGAATCTGAATAATAAAGAAAACGAAGTGAATTTATCTATTAGCCTTAAAAATCTTGAAATAAACATTGGAACTAGGAAAATTACGATTAAGGATAGATTTACTTTAATTTTAGGAAAATTTAAGCGTGATTTGTTTAAAGAATATCAAAATCAAGAATTTTTACAAGTTATAGAAAAAATAGATTTAATTCCCGCTAAGAAATTAATAGACTATTTCCAAAATCAATCTGATAAATTAAAGGGATTAGAAAGTTCTCTTAGAATATTAGAATATCTAACTAAATATCGGAAAATCGTGGAAAGTAATTTAGAGGTTTTTACCAAATTTAATGAAACTATTGAAATCATTTTGTTGACATTTAGATATATTTACTTGTCAGAAAGAAAAAATCAACTCGTAAGAGAATTAGAATTGGCAAAAAAGCACAAAAAATCTAGTGAATTATCTGCGATTGTAGACTTGATTAATAAGTTAAAGGATTCCATAAAAACCAATCAGAATAAATTAAATTACATAAAAGAAGACTATTTTAAACGCAAAAATCAATTAGAACAAATAGAGGGAGATATATCTCTTTTAGATGATAAGATTCAGGAGCTTAACCAAATCAAGAAATCTTGTTTCAACCAAATTAATCGAATTACCAGACAAATAGAAGGTTCGACTAATAAACAAGAAAATGACTCACTGTTAAAATTAGGTATTGATGATAACCTTACTAACTCAGAAAAGATTAGAGCCCTCCAGAAAAAAGCAAAAGAGACTCAATATGAAATTAATCAAATTAAATCAAGATCCGAGCAGATCAAAGAAGAACTAGGAAGATTAACACCTCATTACGATATTTACAAAAATGATTATGAGGAAATCTTAAACTCGATTGAAGACGACGAGAATAGAATAAGTAAGCTGCAAATTGAATATGGAAAAGAAATTAGTGGTAATGATGATACCTGTTTTGAAGAGATTAAAGATATACTAAAAACTCCCGTAAGACTTTCACGAGAAATTGAGAAAGATATTTCAAGAAATAATTCAGAATTAGAAGCAATTTCTATTCCAGATAAATTCTTTAGTGCAGATAATCCTAGAAATCTAAAAGTAAGTATTGAAAAATTGAAAGAAATCGATGAACTCCTAAGAAACAGTAATGAAAACTTTAAAATTCCTAAAAATGAAAAAGAAATTACACTAATTTTTGAGAAGTATAATTTTTTTGAGGACATTGTCAAAGATCTTGAAGGAATTTTAAATAATTTTTTAAAGGAAATTAACATTGAGATGAATTTTCTTCTCTTTATTAATGATACCAATACTTCTCTTTTTCTAAAAACAAAATTCATTAGAAATAACAAAGAAAATGTAAGCTTTGAAGAACTAACCACTCCTGAGAAAATTTTTTTTATTGTTAGTTTTTTCATCTCAACTGGAGTACTCTTAGAGCATGATAATATTTTTTTCTCAAACTTGTTTATTCCTAAAATTTACAATAAAGGTGGTTCCATTTATAGAACTATTAGAAAAATTCTACCATTATTTGAAACAAACGATAAATTGTCTAAGTATAAATTAATTTTTCTTATGTCAAATTTAGAATTAAAAAATGAGATTAATAACCTAAAACTAATTAAAGTATAGAAGAGAGGATGAGAATATGGAAAATGATAATTTTGAAGAAGTAGTAAGAAACATAGCAAAAATAGTATTAACTAGCCCTCAAAAAATGATTCGAGAGGAAGATTTGAGGATACTAAGTAAAAATTTCGAATTTGAAGAAATTATAAGTGCTGTTTACTTAAATTTACAAAATATTGGCTTTGAATTTATTAAATCGAAGTTTTTAGATCAAGTTTTTTATGTTTTAACATCTGAAGGTAAAGACGATAATGTATTACCCTCTCAATATGGTACTTTAGCCCTAATTCTGGCGCTCAGCAAAGAAATAGACGAAAATTTAGAAATCAAAGATTTGGAAGAGATTTTTAAGGATGTCTGGACGTCCGATGTCGAATTTTTAATCGAAAATGATTATTTAAGGAAATTTGAAGATCAGAAAATTCTACGAGTTACTCCGTTGGGAAAAGCACTTTTAAAAAATGTACTTCAAGATTTAGATTTAAAAAACCTCTTAGAAGCATTTTCTGCAAAAAACCACGTCGATTAAATAAAAAAAAAAAGTATCAAAATTATTCCTTATCTAAATCAATTTTAAATTGGTCGTATATCTTTTTTACACGATCAGCTGAAGGACCAGTACCTCTCACTCCATCCTCATTTACTATAATCTTCCCGTTTAATATAGAGATTATGTTTTGATCTTCAATAAAATTTACATGTCCTTTAGAAAATATGGTAGCAATTCTATCCGCTAATCCTTGCATAGGAAAGGGTTCTTCTTCTACCGTTACATAATGATAATAAGAACTCCTAATCAAAATTTTAGGGAAAATTTTGCTTTTTTCGTTTTTAACATTTGTTAAAATAAGGTTAGATTCTTCTGAAACTCCTTTTAACTGACCAACAAAGAATTTGTCTTTTTCTAGATAAACTTTAACAATCTTATCAATAAGTAATCCTAATTCTGTATTATATTGTCTTAAACTGATAAATCAACACCTTCACAAAAAATATTATTTTATTATTAATATTATCTTCATTTGCTTTTATTTTTAATTTAAATAATCTATTACTAATTTATATTTGTTAATCGGAGAATAACTCGGTTATTAATTCGGGTATGTTTTCTTCTGTTACTGCGCTGGTTGTAAATACTTTCATATGCGGATTTATTTCTAGTGCATCGCTAATCATCTCTTCAACATTTACATCTATAACATCGATAAGATCAACTTTGTTAATAACAGCTATGTCGGAAAATTTGAATAGCATCGGATGCTTTCGAATAACCCAAGGTCCTTCCGTAATAGACACGACAACTATTCTCTTATCAGTGCCCAGGATAAAATCTGAAGGACATATAAGATTCCCTACATTTTCTATAAAAATTACATCAAACTTACTTAAATCGGAATTCTTTATTACTTGAGATATGTGATAAGAATTTAAGGCACATTCCCTTCCGGTATTTACCTGGATGGTTTTTACACCATGTTTCTCTATACGATCCGCGTCGATTCTCGTAGTTACATCTCCATTTATTACTAATACTCTCTTATTTTTAGAAATTCTCTTAGAAATTGATTCTAAAAGCGCTGTTTTTCCAGCTCCAATAGCTCCAACAATGTCAAAAGACCTAATATTATATTTTAATAGTTTATCCTTATTTTGGGCTGCTAAATTCTCGTTGTTTTCAATTAAATCCTCATTCAATTCAATAATTTTAGATAATTCTTCTTTCGGCACTAGTATCACTTAATTAATAAATTAGTAATAATGATAAAAAAAATAGCTTTTATTCGTTCATATTTTTTTCGGATTTAAGTTATAACAAAATTACAAATAACTACCGATTTTTAAATTTGTAATTATAAACAAGATATGAAGCGAGGAGTCCTCCCAAATCGGGAAGATAAATTATTAAGGCAGAAGGATCTCCAATTGCAAACAATAATCCCGGAATTAGTTTTATGAGTATTAAAAATATTATAATGGTTCTTCCTTTCATCCTTATTGGTATAAAAAAGATTAAAAATGTCATTTCACGGCTCCAATTCATAAATATCGTAAAACATATAACACCTAATAAAGCACCCGAAGCTAATCCATAAGGAACAATTATAATAAATCCAGAAGGTATTAAGAACATCTCCGCTATAAGCCATAAAATAAAATAAACTAATCCTGAAAATAAAGCACATATTAAATACAATTGAATTAAAAATTTTGTTCCAAAAGCCCTTTCAAGGTTTTTAATGAGAACATAAAAGAAAATCATAAGGAGTAATAAAATGAATAATCCAAATATACCAGGTGAGTAACTTACAAAAATCGATGTAAGAAACGTCCACAACCAAAAATCTAAAAAACTGAATCTACTTAAGGTTAAATACAATGGAAATACCGTACCAACAATAGACATTACAACAATAGTAATAAGTAAATAAGTCGTTGTATTATTTTGTAATCGTTTGACATTATCATTTTTATAAAGTTTAATGGTTTTCTGCTTTTGCTTGTCCTGTCTTTTCATGTATTTCTTAAAACTTCTTGAAGTTCCACGCGAATAACCTTTTTTTGCTGGCGCTTCTCTTAGATTTGAAGTTATGCTCGGAATATTTTTTAGTTCAAAAGTACACTGATGATTTTCAGGTAAACGATGCTCTTTACAATACGATCCACCGCAATACTTACATTTGAACGGTAAAAAATTTATTTTTTCACCACAATGTTCGCAAAATGTCATGGATTTTACTTATAGTTGGGAATACTAATTATTTTTTATTGCTTTTTTTCCTAAAATCTTCAATATTATTCTCAATAAACTTTGATCCTTCATATTTTTTTTTAATATTTTCTACCCAAATTTAAAATCGCATCAAATTTCAAGAGAATTAGAAATATATTCCTACGGGTGAATTAGTTAAAAACAAGGTTATTACTAATAATATCCCCAATGAAGCTATTAAGCCAATGTAAACTCGTTTATTCCACTTCCAAATATTTTGTCCGTCCAATATTCCAACTGGAATCATGTTGAATGCTCCCAGCATAAAATTGAAATATGCAGCATAACCAATAAAATAGTTCAATGGGTAAAACATGTTAGGTATAAGAAGTGATACAATTAATAAAATCGAACCATAAACTAAATTAACTGACGGCCCCGCAGCTTTACAAAGTCCAGTTTTTTTGTTTATTTTGTCTAATCCTAAAACTACAACAGCACCGGGTAAAGCTAACATTGGAAAAGTAGCTGAAGAACTAACTAAACTTATAAAACCCATTATTAGACTCAACACTGTCAAAAGCATCCCAAAAGTAAGTAGTCGAAACTTCGTTTGAAGTCCAAAATGTACCGCTACTTGACGATGTCCGAATTCGTGGAAAAGAAAAGCCGTCATATAGAATCCTGCAAGCATGAAAAGAGCCCATATGTAACCAGAACTAATAATTTGATTGTAAAAAGAAATTAGCCCTATTAAGAAAATTAATGTGCATCCAATTATGAAATGAAGAAATTCTGATTTATGCGCTAATAAAATGCCTTTAAAATTAATACCTGAATCTGGATCGAAAGCATTTTCTGGGACTGCTTGTTCTTGTCGATACCAGGTATAAGTTCCATCGCTGGTTCCTCGAATCAAACCGTCTTGCATTGTGCTTTGTGATATATCCTGAGGTATAGCTTGAGTTGGAGTAATATATGATGGTGACATTTCCATTGTTTGTTGCGGTCTGAAATTTATACTTTCAATAACAATATTACATTCGTGATCTATAGGATCTTTATGGAGAGAACAATAAGATTGACCGCACTTAGTACAATGGAACGAATTGGAGACTTCAGTTCCACAATGATAACATATTGGCATTATTATTTGACCTATTCAATTTTAGTAGAATTATTTTTAAGAAGATATTACATATGATATAAAACTTAACATTAATAATTTTTAGTCTAAAAATTAGATCATTCATCTATTAGCCACACTTTCCTAAATAACAAAAAATAAATAAATAACAAATAATCTATTTAATTATCATAGAAATAATAAATTTCAGTTGATAGAAACGGTGAAACATACGGTTTTTTGTCCGACTTGTGAAGAAGAAGTCATACTTAGAAGGAAAAATTTTGAACATCGCTACCATGAGTTACTCTGTTTTGCAGTGATCTTAACTGCGGGTATTGGATTTTTCCTTTATTTAATCTTGAAATACAGTAAACCTGAAAACACTTGCCCAAATTGTGAAAGAGAATTCGATATAAGGAATCTTCCAGATAAGAAAATTCTTGAACAAGATATCTCTAATTAATTTTTACTTGATTTTCATTTCCATTTTACATCTAGGACAGACTTTATCTTTTTCTGATAATGTTTTCTTCATTATTGTCTTTTTATATTTACATTTTGCGTTTGAACAAGTAAGATCGAATTTCCTAATTTTTGATATTTGTTTATCTATTTGTTCATCCTTCGGCTTAGAATCGTTTTCTTCTTTATCAATCTTCTTTTTAGATTTTGTTTCCTCGGGTTTTATCCACTTGTCTAATCCCAAATTCGGTTCACTTTTATTTATTTAGTTCAAATTCTTTAATGAAAAAAAAACATTAACATAAATAATAAATGATTCTTAATACTTAATACAAAAAGAATAAAAAAATTTTTACTATCAATTCTAAAAACTTAAAAAGTTTGAACTTCTCCCGCGATTAGCCGCTTTCTAAGGTCAATAGTATACTCCTTGCTTAACATTTCTGCAGATACTTCCGTTGCTATTTTTTCAATGCTAGTAAAATTTACATTATCAGCAGGGATTAATTCTATTGAATTCACCCAAGGATCCGTAATAGGGCGTCCAATCTGGGATAAAAGCTTTACATGCACTTCTAAAATGTCTCCTTCTCCTCTTTTGTAGATTTCTCTACTCATTTCAGTACCTAAGATATTGTATAATTTACCTACGTGATTTATCGGATTTTTTCCACATACGGCTTCCAAACTCATTGGTCTACACGGAGTTATTAGACCGTTTGATCTATTTCCTCTTCCAACCTCGCCATCGTCTCCTGCTTCAGCGGATGTTCCTGTTATAGTAAGATATACTATACCCTTCTCAATATTATCTCCAACATTTACTTGACAAGAAACTTCGCGTTCGGGGATTACTTTTGCTGCTAAATCTAAGATCGCGTCCTTAATTTGATTTGTGTAGTTAATATATTCATCAGTGTCATTGATATATTTACTAACCATCGCAGCTGCAACAGTAATTCCTACCTTATTTCCTAGCCTCTCCGTCATAACTTTGATGTCCTCTCCCGATCCTTTACAATTAGCCTTAAATTTATCGGAATTTAACAAGTATTCGGCTTCTAATGTAATCTTTTCTACATCAGAATAAGGTGCGTATCCTACACCAAAACTAGTATCGTTTGCAAGAGGTATATCATCTGTATGGTGTGATTCATCAAAAACCCCGGTCAGATCAATAGAACCTGGCCTGACAGCATAATCAAATTGTATATCCCTACTTAGATCGAGATTTCTAAAGATTTTGGCAAGCTCAATTCTTTGAGTATCTAGACATATAGTCGCAACTGGGACATACTCTAATTTATTTTCAGTTCCGCATTCGGTGAGTATTTGATGTATTGCTCTCCCTACAATTAAAAAATATTGAGGTTGAATTATCATTCCTCCACCAAACT
>JAHQWP010000189.1 GCA_029856235.1 Promethearchaeia archaeon | reverse complement strand
TACTACAAGCGCAAAAATTGAGAATTACTATTTATTAATGACGATTCGCAAATAAATTTTTATTTATTGGTGTGGCTTTTTTAAAAAAATAGTTCCGTATCAAATTAACGAACAAGTGCTTTTTTTGCATATAATTAAAATCTGCTTAACTTAGATTTAGTATAAGGAGAATTAATTAGATTTTTCAATGAAATTTTGGTTAGTACTTCTTTGGTTAAAAATCACTTCTAAAGTTATAATTCACACTTTTTATAACTTATAATAATAGGGGTTATGAGAATGATTTCAGATAAGAAAAAGGAACAAAAACCAGTTGAATTTCCTGATGATATTTATCAGAGTATTATAAACGATATAAGAGATACGATCGTGGAGATTGACTTAAAGGGCAAATTTACCTATGTAAGCCCTCAATCTTATCACATGTTTGGATATAAACCTCAGGAAGTCGTTGGAAAGAGTGGATTTCAATTTATTCACCCTGAGGATGTGTTATCTGTAATGAATTTGATGAAAACCGTGATAAAAGATCAAAAGCATGTATCATATGAATACAGGGCAAAACACAAAAATGGTGGGTATGTATATGTTTCAGCTAAAGGCGGAACCATAAATCGTGAGGGAAAAATTAATTTAATAGCAGTGATTCGAGATATTTCAGAAAATAAGATTGCAGAAGCGAAACTAAAAGATTCGGAGCGTCAATACCGGACTATAATTGAATCCATGGGCGATCCTATCCATGTAGTTAATGAGGATTTGAGAATCATTCTTAGAAATAATGCCTTAAACGATTGGTTAAAAGATTTCAACATTAATATGAATATTATTGGGGGAAAAATCGCCGATACTTTTCCATTTTTACCAGAAAACGTAATTAATGATTATCATAAGGTTTTCGAAACGGGGAAAACTCTGGTTACTGAAGAATGTATAAAACTTAACGAAAATGAGATTTATACCGAAGTAAGGAAAATTCCTATAATTAACGAAGGAAAAGTAATACAAGTGCTAACTGTTGTAAAAAACATTACGGATAAAAAAATTGCTGAGATAAAGCTGAAGAAATCTGAGAAAGAATATCGAAACATTATAGAAAACACAAAAGATGCGATTGTTATAGTAGATTTTGAAGGTAAATTATTATATGTGTCACCGCAGCTTTCTCAGATGTTAAAAGGGAGAGAGATCAGCAAGAACAGCAGATTCTTTCGTTTTATACATAAAGAAGATGTTAATAAATTGATTTCTTTTTATAAAACTGTGCTTAACGAGAAAACCTTTCTCGAAAAACCAGTAGAGTTTAGAATTTTACCTAAGAACGGAGATTACATCTGGTTTTCGAGCTCATCTAAAAATTATTACGATGACAATGGAAACGTCATTGGATTTATTTCAACTTTAAAAGATATAACTGACAAGAAGCTCGCTGAACAGAAGCTAAAAGAATCGGAACAAAAGTATCGTCTTATTACGGAAGTCTCTAACGATCTCATTAGAGTCTTAAACGACAAGTTTGAAGTCGAATATGTAAATGAAAGTTCTCTTAAAAATTTATTAGGATACACAAGGCAAGAAATACTAGGTAGGAATTCAATATTCTTAAACCATCCGGATGACTATACAAAAGTAAGACGTTTTATGCTCAAATTGTTTAAAAATGGAGAAAATATACACAATACTAGCGTACAACATAAAAATGGGAGTTGGATGTGGTATGAGAATAAAGCAAAAATGTTTACTGATGAAAAAGGTAATCAAAAATATTTATACATATCCCGTGATGTCACTGAAAGAATAAAAACCGAAAAAGCTCTTAAAGAATCAGAGCAAAAATACCGACTTATCACTGAAAACTCTAACGATTTAATAAGAGTACTTTCTGAAGATTTTAAAATAGAATTTTTGAACGAAAAAGCTCATCAACAAGTACTAGGATACACTCGTGATGATTTAATTGGAGATTATGATACAAAATTATTTACTCCTGAAGATTATCCTAAATTAAGAAGATTTATGCTGGAATTATTCAAACATAAGGAGGAGATTCATGTATCACGGATGCGTCATAAGAAGGGTTATTATTTGTGGTTTGAAGTTAAAACAAAGATGTTCAAGGATGAGCAAGGTAAAACAAAATACTTATTTATTTCTCGAGATATTACAGAAAGAAGACAGACAGAAATAGCACTAATGGAATCTGAAGAGAAATACAGAAACTTATATAAAAACTCTCCTAATGCAGTAGTGTTAACAGATAAAAACGGAGTAATCTTGGATGTTAATTCGTCAGCTGAGAAAATTTTAGGATACGGCAAAAGTGAGTTGAAGGGGAGAAATTATATCGAATTCAACATGGCTAACCCAAACCAAATAACAGCAATTAAAAAAATGTTCAAACAAGTTCTTAAGGGTGTAAAACCAAAACATATAGAGCTTCAGATAAAAAAGAAGAATGGCAATATGATATGGATACTTTTTCAAAGTTCAATGGTAAAGTTGAATAATGAAATTATCGTAGAATGTATTGCTCAAGATATTACTGATAAGAAAAAGGCCGAAAATCTCATAATAGAGGAGAACAAGAGACTTTTAGAATTAAACAAGATGAAAACCGAGTTAATTTCAAGAGTATCACATGAATTGAAAACGCCGATAACTTCGATATTTGGTGGTACTCAAATACTTTTAGAAGTTTATAAAGACCAAACTTGCTCAGAGGCTTTAGAATTTATCGAACTGATTAATCGAGGTGGAAAGAGATTAAAAGTACTAATAGAAAATTTACTTGATGCTTCTAGAATCGAATCAGAAAAGTTACGATTGAATCTCCAAAAAGAAAATATCGTTAATGTAATAAAAAATTGCGTTAGCGACAATCGATACATAGCAAATAAGCGAAATATGATTGTAGAATTAAATATGCCTGAAATTGTAAGTATTGAAATCGATAAAATGAGAATCGAACAGGTAATTACTAATTTACTATCAAATGCTATTAAAAATACTCCTAAAAAGGGAATTATAAAAATTACACTCGAGGAAAAAAGCGCAGATGTCTATTTCAAAATAGAGGATAATGGAATAGGCTTAACAAAAAAGGAAATGGAAACATTATTTTTAAAATTCGGAAAAATCGAAAGATATGGCCAAAAGATGGATGTTGACATAGAAGGTTCTGGATTAGGTTTATATATTTCAAAGGAAATTATTGATATGCACGGGGGACATATTTGGGTCGAATCCGCAGGGAGAAATATGGGTTCTACATTTTATTTTAAACTCTTCAACAACATGAATGGAACTACTTCATAATTATAAATAGGAAAAAATAACTAGATTTAATTTAATTTATATAAATTTATTTTTCTTGTTTTTTTATAAGATGGTATGAGCGTTGAGAAAACATATTATCAAAAAAATATTGATTTAAGTCAACATGACGCATTAATTATTGTCGATATGCAGAATGATTTTATGCCAGGGGGCGCTTTACCCGTCGATGAAGGCGATCAAATTATTGATAGTATTAATTATGTTGCGGAGATATTCAAAAATAACAATGGAATTATAGTTTTAACACAAGATTGGCACCCAGAGAATCATATGTCATTTGCTAGCAGCCACCCGGGTAAAAATCCTGGTGAAGAATTCCAGTCCGAAGGAATTGGTCCTATTTTATGGCCAGATCATTGTATACAAGGTTCCCAAGGTGCAAATTTTCATGACAAGTTGAAGGTTAACATGGCCAATGCCATAATTCGCAAAGGTTATAATCCTACTGTTGATAGTTATTCCGGATTTATTGAAAACGATAAGAAATCTGAAACAGGGTTAGCGGGATATTTAAAGTCTCTAAATGTTAAAAGAATTTTTATTTGTGGCTTAGCATTAGATTATTGTTGCTATTTCACATCTCTAGATGGGTTTGATTTTGGATTTGAAGTGTATTTTCTAGTAAATTTAACTAGAGGCATCGATTTACCACCGGGAAACATTTCAAAATCTCTACAGCACATGAGGGACAAAGGAATTAGATTTGCTACGAAAGATAATTTAATATGAGAAGGGAAAATGCCTAGCTCTCTTCAAATTAATTCAATTTCCTAACTATTATTGAAATCCAGTTCCAAATCAAAAATTAATTATTGAAAAGAAGAATTTTCTATTATATCGATGAAGTTTCCTTATACCAATATATTGGCAGTTTGCAGTGTGAGCACAGCTAGAAGCAAGATGGCTGAAGGCATTCTCAGAGATTACTTTTCCCGTAATGCTATGAATGTTTCTGTATCGTCTGGTGGTATTGCTTCAAACGCAAGAGATGGGATGCTCACTTCTTTAGATGCGAAATTAGTTATGAAAGAAAAAGGTATTATTTTATCTGATGATTCAGTTTCAATTGACCTAAAAAAAAGACCTGAATTAATTAGACAGGCGGATTTAATACTGACTTTAACTGAAAAACATAAAAAAGATATTTTAGAATATAATACCTCAAAAGATAATAAAGTCTTCACATTAAGAGAATTTGCAGGAGAAAATGGAGATATTGAAGATCCTTCTATGAAAGGCATTGAAGGCTTTCGAAAATCTCGCGATGAGATAGAACATTGTATAATTAAAGGAATGAAAAGATTTGAGTGATTAATATGATTGAATATATAATATTAGCAATATTACAAGGATTCACTGAGTGGTTACCCATTTCTTCTTCGGGGCAAGTTATGATAGTATCAATTAGTGTTTTTGGTATTCCTCTTGAACAAGCCTTTAGTTTGAGTATTTGGATGCATTTAGGAACTACAATTGCTGTCCTGATAAAGTTAAGAAAGGATTATATTCAAATCATTAAATCGATAATACCAAGAAAATTTGAAGTTGAAGTAAGCGATATTAGGAAAAGAAACTGGCTAATTTATGCAACGATTGGAACTGCTATAACGGCTATCCCATTATATCTCCTTTTTAAATTTGTATTAATAGAAGGATTTGACGCAACCCAAGGTGATGTGTTAACATTAGTGATTTCTGGTTTCCTAATTGTAACTGGAATCGTGTTATTGACATTTAGAAGAAATTTTGGAAAAAAAACAATCAATATGGTGTCAGATCGGGAACTCATCAAAGATTCGAGCATATCTGGGTTAATACAAGGAATTGCCATACTTCCTGGAATATCCCGTTCAGGTTTCACCGTATCTACTATTCTATTTGAGAGATATGACCAAGATCAAAGTTTAAAATTAAGTTTTTTAATGTCGGTTCCTGTAGCACTCGCTTCTATTGGAATAGATATTATATTTGGAGAAGGATCGGTTTTTGGAACAATTGATATTTTCACAATTTTGATTATAACAGCGGTTAGTTTCATTGTAGGGTACCTTTCAATGGAGCTATTGCTGAAAATCGCTCAAAAAATCAATTTCAGTTATTTCTGTATCTTATATGGGGTGATATCATTCATCATAATTCTGCCTTTCATGTTTTTCGGATAGAATCTACATATTTCTAATATATTCCCCCAGATAATTAGATAAAGTGTTTTCTACGTTTCTTATCCCTCTAAATCCTGGAAAATCGTTTAAATCGATAAGATAATAACGATCTTTATTTATTAGTTTTATTAAATCAAATCCAAAAATTTTAAGGTTGAGTTCTTTTGATAAGATTTTGGCAAATTCCCGAATTTCTTCAGATATTTTAAATTCTTTCCTTTTAATTGTGTCAACATCAATATCATCAGGCCTATTTCTTAAGTATATATATATCGGATTTTCTCTTATAATACCAAATGCTTTATCCCCAATTACATAAACCTTTCTTTCAAATCCATCACATTCAATAAACTTTTGGATATATACATCGTAATATAAAAGATGCTTATACCTATTGCAAAATATATCTACTTCTTCAATCTTTCTAATTAAGAAATTAAATCTGTTATACTTATCGTGCTGATAATGACTTTTAATTACAATTGGAAGTTTAGGTAAAGCCCATTTTTTAAACTTTTGGACATTAGTTATGTTATTATTCCAAGAGTTAGGAAATGAAAAATTTTTACTAAGTTGAGGATGACTTTTAAATACCCTTCTTAAAGCATAATCAAGGGATATCTTGTTTTTACACATTAAAACAGTATCGACATCATGGAGAGTTGGAATATTATTCGTCTTGGCGTAATGAAGCAAATCAATAGAACAATCATTTCTTACCTTAACCATAATTAAATCGGCTTCTTTGATAGAACGGGGCATTCTGGAAAGGTTAAAAAACTTTTTTGTAGGATCATGAAAGTATAAGTTAACATCCGGTAATTTTTCAAGCTGACTTATAACGCCTTTTATTACTTCGTGATCTTCCCTAGCTGAAAAAACGACATTTCTTATCATCAATTAAAAATAAAGAAGCGCAGAATATTCTTAAATTTTCCCTCAATACATATGTTCTTTTTCTATCAACAATTTTAAAAAAAATAATAATTTCTTTGAAAAAATATGGAGATATCAATTTGAGTGAAAAAGGGTTTAGTAAATTTTTCCGAAGAAATATTATATTAATTGGATTACTCGCTATGGGAGATAAGCTATTCTTCTTTTTTGAACAAAATTATTTCAATACCTACTTAGATCACATCCTTTTTTTACCACCATTATACATATCGATTATGGTTTCTTTATCAGCCACAATAGGTTTAATTATGATGATAATTTGGGGGATTTTCAGCGATAATACGAGGACTAAATTTGGAAGAAGAAGACCATATTTATTATTTGGGGGAATTATAGCCGGTATAGCAATGATGTTGTATGGATTGTCAATGAATTACATTCTATGCATAATCATCGATGTAGTAATTATCGGGCTCGCTTCAAATGCATTTTTACTTGCTGAGAGATCTCTTATCCCAGATACTATTGAAGTTGAGAAGAGAGGAAAAGCAAATGGGATCATAAATTTAATTAGTTATATAGGTTTAATAATAGGTGTAGTATTCTTACTGATTGGAAATGAGTTATTTGGGATTCCTGATCCGCGTCCAGGTGCAATGGGTACAATTATAACTCAAGAAGGACACTTTATTTTGCTATTCGTTGGAGGATTTGTATTTGCTTTAGTTGGAATTATTGGATTCATATTCATAAAAGAAAAACCAGTATCAGAGCCTTCAGAGAGGGAAAAAGTCTTTGGTAATCTTTGGAAAAGTTTCAAAAAAGTGGAGAGGAATTCACTAAAAGAATTTCTTAAAATTCTTCTTGCACTTCTCATATTCCAATCGGGAATTGCTTCAATCATGCCGTTTTTATTTGTTTTCATATTCGATCAAGGATTTTCGACTCTACAACTACTATTAGGGATAGCTTTAGCAGTTCCAGCTTTAGTCATCGCAACCATATTTTTAGGTAGATTGTCTGACAAGTTCGGTAGAAAAAGATTTATTCCTATATCTATGATTATTGTAAGCATTGGATATTTAATTATGCCATTTTCATCGGGTAATTACATCATATTTATAATTGGTTTACCTTTTGTGCTAGTGGGTGTATTAGCATTAGTAGTTCCTTTAAATGCCTGGTCCCAAGATTTATTGCCAGAAGATTTACGTGGAACATTCACTGGAATACTAAATATTGTTAACACTGTATCTCAAATTATTGGTTCTCTCTTAGCAGGGATAATTGCTATACTATTTGGTGTTTCTTGGATATTTGTACTCGGTCCTATCTTTTTTATAGTTTCAATTCCGATATTTATGACAGTAAAAGAGACTGTTAAGGTAGAAAACTAATTAATAAAATATTATTCCTAATTCTTCTGTGGTTCAACAATGATTTTTATCCATTTTTCTCGATCGTAGTATTTAAACGCATCAACAGCCTGTTCTAAGGTTATTCTTTTTGTAATTAAGCTATTTAAATCGAGCTTTTTACTTGCTATTAAATCTAAAGCATTGTTCCAGTAATCTTTATCTGATTTTGAATTCACCATAGCTTCAGGATATACTAATTCGACACCTTTCTTTCGACAATTAATATATGGAATGTGTTGCATCTTTTGAGCTCCAAACACCATTACCCTATATCCAGATTTAATTAAATCTATAGCGTCGAGGAGAGTGTTGTTTAAACCTACCATTTCGAAAACTGCATGAGCTTCACCAAAACATTTTTTAATCTCGTTAGCAACGGTTTCTTTACCGTGGGTCACTCGATTAAAATCATTAGGATTAAACACTTTAGCGCCCCATTTCCGTGCTAAATCTCTTTTATGATGATAAGGTTCAGAAGTAGCTACTTTAACACCATTATTTAATAAAATTTGAGTAAGAATAAGTCCTATGGGTCCAAGCCCTAAAACAATTGCCTTTTTCTCACCTTCTATTCTATCGAACTCTGCTCTCTCGTAACAATTAATTGCACAACCAACAGCGTCTGCAAAAGAGATTTCATCCATAGAAAGATCGTTTCTAACAATGGGTAAAGCGCCATATAATTCATCTTTGCCATGCCCAATAACATTCACATGTGTTGAATATTCAGCATATCCCTGCCCCATACGAGCTAGATGATCTCCTATAGATATTCCTTCTACATTATTACCAACCTCCACTGCAATTGCACCGGTTTCGTGGCCATGACCGCCTGGCTCGTGAGTTACAATCCAGTGATCACCTTCAAAAATACCAACATCACTACCACAGATACCAACTGATATCATCTGTGCTAAAACTTCATTTGGTTTTGGCTTGGGGATACCTACTTCAACTAATTTTACAACCCAAGGCTCAGGAAATAATAATGCTTTCATTTTTTCTTTAATATTGTATCACCATTCCTACATTAACGCCCTTTTATACCATCAATTAGAACTCTTATCATATTTACAATTGAAATACTTGGCCAACCAGAACTCGACTTTGAAACAGGTGGTTCATAACTCGCATTTACTTTTCTTACCCATTCAATATATTTCATTTTCATTACATCTTCGACCCCAAATTCTTCAATCATCTTCTCTTTATTTTTAACATATTGTGAATGATTTGAATATAGCTGATTATCACCCTTTTGTTTTATTATGACTAGAGGTTGGAGTGAGTGATGATCTGCGAAATTTTGTACTGTCTCAGGCGGAGAGTCTGCTAAATATGGGGAAATTATTAAATCAAATAATACTTTTTTACCACTAAATGTAGGAGCTGTCGATTCATTTGTTCCAATTAACTTGGTTACAATTTTTTGAGCATGCCCATTACCCTCGGTCCAATAATGAAATATTTTTCCATAATATGTTCCAAACGGATTAATTCTCACTTGTTGACCTTTAGTGGCAAGGTCGCCAAATCCCTTATCTTTTATTTTGATGGGAGAAAATGCGAAATTTGCTGCCTTCAAAGAATTAAATCCTACGAGCAATCCTTTTTCTTTATTTGATAACGACATCCATCCATCAGAAATGTTAGCTACTAAGCAATCAATATCCGCGTTTTTAGGATCAACTTCTTTCATATCAAGTTTAAAATGATCTACGACTCCAAAGAAATTACGCTTCCAGATTTTCAACGACTCATCTAAACCTATAATATTTGATCTAATTTCACAGGGCATTATTTCTTGCCATTTATCTTGATATTGTTCTTCTACAAAATAAGAAGTTCCATCACTTTTTCCTATATTTGTTGTTTCCCCTTTAATCTCAGGTACGTCCATCGAAACATTTACAAACAAATATGGTAAATCAGAATATAGTTTAAGTAATTTTACAGCTTGAACTTTGTAATTTTTTTCTATAATAAACTCACTACTAATCGAAATGGAAGCTGAAAATCCATCCTCCCCATTTCGACAGATAGTGATTTTGTCACTATCTGAAATATATATAACATTGTCATAAGATATTAATGATTCTAAAAAACTTGAACAAGCAAATTCAACATTTTTAAATTTGAAAGAAACAATTTTTCCATTTTCATCAAATTCTAAAGAGAGAAATTCATTTCTTAATGAGGTTTTAGTTGCAATTATATCATTTTCTTTTTTTTTAGTTTCTTGTAAGTTAGATTCTGAAAGCCCTAAAGAATAAACAGCAACATTCGATAGTTTTTGGTTAAAAGCTTTTTGAGGTATAAGCGCTTCGATCCATAAATTTGAGTTAATTTCAGTACTAGTATTATAGATAGAAAAAGTGTTTAAAATTTCTTTTGATGAGACATTTAATACTCTTAATTTATCCTTGTTTTTTCTTATTTCATTGCTAAGTTTTAATGGTAGCATTGAATGTATCAACACATAGTCACTTAATGGTATTATCTCCTTTTCTGATATTCCCCGTCTAGTAATGGGCATAATAAATAGAATATTCTCGTTTTCTTTGAATTTTTTATTGAAATTTAGTGAAAGTTCTTTAATTGCTAAGTCAAAAGCTTTCTCAGAGCTATTAAATGCTTTCAATCCGTAACTAATAGCTGTTTTTCGTCTATCAGAGTGTAGAAACGGCATTGCCATTCCAAAATTAGTAGTAGAGGCAAATAAGATTTTATTTTTAATGTAAGTCTCATTAGAATCATCGCTATTTCTTATTAATCTGTTAATATCAGAAACAGAATCATTAACAATATTGTTAGTGGTTAATGTATCCGAAATGCATTTTAACCATCTAGCTTGTTGTCCAACAGTCCAAAATCTTGTATTATTAAATTTTTGGGCCCAATTATAATATCCATTCCACATTCCATCAGCAATATCTTCTCTTAAAGTTACTTCACCATGTACTTCCAATTTAGGTACAATCTCTAATAGGTTTGTAAATTCAGCATATTCAGATTCATCGACAACCTCTGCAAATTCCATTAAACCCCGTGAATTTGGCAGCCAACTCATAAATTTTGGTAGTTTCATACCAAGCCAATTTTCATAATCCATATCGAAATTTAAAAATACTAAAGCGTGACCAGTTAACTCCCCACTTTCCTGCCTTTTCCTTATAATTTTGAACCATCTTTTAATAGAACAGAAATCAAGAATATCTCCAAACCCATATGTGGGTATCATTAAACAAGAAGCATTAGATAAAGTTGAGTTAAACTTAATTACACCATATCTTTGGTTCCAATCTAATCGAGGATTGATGAAGGGTCTTGTTACGTCAAATCCATATACCGAATAATAATTACATATTCCCTTTACGCCTATTCTATTGTAGAGTTCAATCATACCCTGCGTAAACATAGATTCTTGAGTGCGTGCGTAGGGAGCAACTCTTCCCGGAAAGAGTTGATTAACTCCAATTCCCATCGAATTCTCTAAAAACCACTCGTGTTGTTGCAGGAACTCCTCAGTATCCATTGCTGATTGGATAACATTGCCCCACGAACCAATCGAAACCTCATCCTTTCCTTTTTTACACCTTTCAATGACTCTATCAAGTACATCTTGTTGATATTCTTTTTGAAGTTGAATCGACCAATATATATCTCCGTAGTCCCAAGTAATTCGCATATTGCTAAATCCCATATCTTCGATTTTATCTAATTCGTTTACTATTCCTCTCATCATTTCAATATCTTTGCCAAATCCTGTTTCCCCTATTGAATCTCCTCTATACGAATGATAATAATTAATATGTGGTGATAAAACCAAGTAAATTTTCTTTTCTGATATTTCCAATTGTATCTAACTCATTATGCGGCTTAAAACTGAAATACTTAATACTGAAAAATTTAATAACTTTAATATTTTGAATTTCAAATAATAACCATATTCTTAAGGGTGTCAGAATGCTAATATATTGAAGTTCTATCTATAGTCTAATTTGGTATATTTTAAATAAGATCAACTCATAAATGATATGTTATGGCGAATAAAATCAATATTTGTCTTATTGGCGTAGGAGATGTCGCAAGTGCTTTGGTTCAAGGCATTGAAAAGTATAAAAAGCATCCAAATGAGATTATAGGCTTATTACCAGAAATTACTCAATATCAAGTTGATGATTTAAATTTTGTATTAGGTATTGATGTTAATTCAAACAAAGTGGGTAAAGATCTAAGTAAAGCGATTTTTGCTGAACCAAATTGCAATATGATTTTTTTCAAACCTGAATTTCTAAACGCTCCCGTGCTTAAAGGTCCCGTATTAGATGGCTTAGATAGTAATATAAAAAATATCATTCCTACAGATAGTAGCCAGTCCCAAACTGATGTTATGGAAGAAATGAAAAAGAGAAATGTTGATGTTGCAGTGATTTTACTTCCTACAGGTTGTCACCAAGCAGTTAAATTTTACGCAATGGCGGCTCTTGACGCAAGTGCCTGTGTTGTTAATGGGATGCCGTCCGATGTTGTAAAAGATCCGGAAATCGTAAAAAAAGCCGTGGAACTAAATCTCTCACTTATAGGAGATGATGTAAAATCACAAATAGGAGCCACTATTATTCATCGCTCTTTAACAAACTTATTTCCTATGAGAGGAGCTACTCTTGATCGAACTATTCAATTAGATTGGGGGGGATCGTCAGATTTTTGCAACTTGCTAACACCTCAATCTAACGGAGAATTGATTTACGAAAAAGGCAAACGTCAATCTAAAACTGAAGCCGTTGTAGCTAATCTTCAAAATAAAGATAAAGTAGAATGTAGAGTATCTGCCGTTGATTACATTCCATTTTTAAAAAACCAAAAAGAAGCGTATATGAGACTAGAAGGTCGAATTTTCGGTGGCGCTCCAGTAAGAGTTGATATTACTATGTTTGTAGAAGATGGAAATAATTCGGCAGGAATTATAGCAGATTGTATACGCGTTTCTAAAATTGCTAAAGATCGCAAAATTGGGGGGATTCTAAACTCAGCATGCTCGTTCTTTAATAAGCATCCTCCAGAACAATTAGATGATTATATAGCAAAAAAAAGACTCTTGGAATTTATAGAAAACCGACGCGAAAGGTAAATTCAGCGTCTGAGTTCCATGAAAAATCCCTTGAAAAAATGAAAACGTCATAAATCAATTAGAATACATAAGGCTTTTAAGGAAGGTTTTCTTCCTTTTGTTTAATCCATAAACTGGGACTAGGAGAATTTAATGCCTGATTTTAGACCTAAGGAGTTAATCCGTGCAGAGTAGCTTTCCTTTGATGGGAAAATAGAGGAGGCTCTTGATATACTTAGGAAATTTGAGAGTAAGCAGATATATATAACTGGATTGGAGATTACAATCAGGCTTTGCAATACTGTAAGCAGAGTTTATCAATTAAGGAATTAAACAATCGATCTAGATCTTTTAATAAAACACTTCACTGTAACATTTAAACTAATTAATTATAATGAGATGATTAAGATTTCATTAAATGAAGAATTGGAGAAGTTTCTCTTAGGAAAAGGTGCAATAAAAGTTGGATTTACTACTCTTGAAACCCTAGCGGGAGGTCCTCCGGGATCAGACATAACTTATGTATTACCGGAAGCGCAATCTGCAATTTCTTATGCTCTTCCGTTAAATCGGGACTTAATACGCCCCTATTTAAAAAAAGAGCCTAATAGTAGAGTTAATCTCGAAAATGATAGATTTAACGTTACAATGAAAGCGTGGGATATTTCTAAAGAAGTTGCTGAGTTATTAAGAAAAAAGGGATTTAAAGCGTTTGCAGTCATGTCTAATTTTAAATATCGAAAAGACTCGGAAGACTGGAAATATGAGTTGACTCCAGATATTTCTCTTAGATATTTAGCACTAAGAGGAGGTGTTGGTTCGTTCGGTTGGAGTGGTAATTTAGGACTTAAAGGTTATGGGCCACTCTTTACCATAGGAGGAATTGTCACATCTGCAATGTTAGAACCAACCGATCCTATCCCTGAATCTGACTCATTCTGCAATAAGTGTAAAGTATGCGTTAAAGTATGTGCATTTAGAATGTTCGACGAGGAAGAAGAAGTTACGATAAAAATTGGAGGACGAGAATATACACATGCTAAACGAATTGATAAAGGACGATGTCATATGGTGTGTGGGGGATATTCGGGGTTAGATATCACGGGAAAATGGTCTACCTGGAGTGCGGGACGCTATGAGCAACCGAAAACAAAAGATGAGGCGATAGTATCGTTGATTCGCTCACAAAAAAACTGGTTTAAACTACCTAAGAGAGAGGATGCCAAATTTTACGACTATAAGGACATCGAAGAACTTCAAAATGTCCCCTTCATAGGAAATAGAACCGTAAAATTAGGAGATTAGTTGATATTTACCTGTGGACACTGTCAGATTGTATGTTGGGGCGATCCAAAGGAGACTAACGAAAATTACCGCTTGCTTAAAAATTCTGGCTGCGTAGTTCAGAAGGAAGATGGATCAATCGTGGTTCTTCCCCCCGTAGAAGCAAAAAAAGCTTTTGATAATTTGGATCCTGAACATAAAAAATTGTATCATTAAAGTTTAATTTAAATAACCAAGTTTTCGGAAGCGATTAGAGAGAATTCGGAGATTTGGGAAGCACTCAATAAATCGGTCAAAACCAGCGAAATGTTAGAACTTGAATTGTTTAAAACAGTGATCGATGAGATTTTTTAAATTTTGCGCTTACTTTCTGTGAAATTTGAATGGAATGGTAAATTCAAAGTCTGATTTCATTGAAAATTTCTTTGAAAAAATTTAGATGAAATAGTAATTTGTGGATAAATCATATAACACTTAAAAAATAAGTAAATCATATTAGTTTAAAATAAGATTTTCATAACTTCTATATCTTGTCAATCAAATTTGTAAAAAACTAAACAAAATTTCAGAACCATTGCTTCAAGAGCTTGCCCGCTGATTTTTGCCAATTAACTCTTTAAACTCACTTAGATCTCTAATGTTATCAAATTTTTTATCTGATAGTGCTATTTCGATATATTCTTTATCGATCTCTATTACTTTCTTTAATAAGTCTAAAGCTTTTGTTTGATTATTTTTTAGTGATTCAAGACAAGCAAGATTATATAATATATTACTATTTGTGGGATCAGTCTTTATGGCTTTATTAAGATAATACTCGGCTTGTTCAAGATTTATCTGTGTTAAAAACAAATTCCCAAGGTTATTCTGAACATCAGCAACATTGTATGTATAAGTTTTAGGATCATCTTTTGCAAGGATTTTAAGGATTTTTAGCGCATTAATGTATATTTTTTCCGCGTCTCCAAATTTCTGTAACTTAGAATAAATAGTTCCAAGAGAATTTTGTATAATAAAAACATTGTGCATGTATACTTCTGGATTTTGTTCCGCTAATTTTTTATAAATTTCTAAGGCCTTATTAAACATTGGTTCTGCATCTTCAAATTTGTTTAAAATAGCATATAAATCTCCTAGATCTAATAAGGTTAGAGCCAACTCGGGTAAAATCTGATCAGGATAGTTTTTCGCAATCTTTCTTTTAATTTTTAAAGCTTCAAGGTGTATCTTTTCCGCCTCTTCAAATTTCATTAACTTAGTATTGATAATTCCAAGACTACTTTGAGTTTTAGCAATGTCGACTAAATACATATCATAGACCATTTTTGCCAACTTTTTATAATTATCTAAAGAATCAATTGATCCATTTTTAATATCTTCTAACAAGTCTAAGTCGATGAATAAATTACCAAAATCACTCGTTGTTGAGGGCTCATAAGGTAAAAATACATCGTAATTTCGCTCTAATAACTCATTGTATGCCTTCAATTCATCGAAGTATGACTTTTCTAGAACATTATACTCTTTTAAATCAAATCTAGGTGAATATATATTATAGTACTGACGTTTTATCTCTCTATATGAGCTCAGTGCATCACTATATATCTTTTCTGCCTCTTCGAACCGTTTTAAATCTATATATAATTCCCCAAGATTTTTTTGAATCGTAGCAATATAAGGTAGATATATTCTATAGTACTTTTTTGCCAAATTTTTGTAAATATCTATAGCGCTAAGAAAGATTCTTTCTGCATCCTCAGGATTTCCTATCATAGATAAGATATTTCCAAGCATGACTAGAATTGGTGCTCTATATTTTTCTTCAAGTACAATTAATCCTAACGCAATATCAATTAATCTTCCATGGCTAAAATCAAATTGACCTATATTATTTGCTACTGTAAGAAATTCATTAACCAATTCAACTGTAGGATTTAATTTTACTTTATGAAAAAGAATCTCAATATTATCTTGAAGATTACCATTTAATTTTTTAGTCTTTATTTCATAATATTTAAGTGCATACTCATGGCACTTTTCATCACTCTGAGTTTCTAAAACTTCTTGAATGTGGCCTAATGAAAATTCGTATACCTCTTTTTTATCTACTTTTTTTCTTATTATTCCTATTTCCAATAAAACTTTAAAGATTTCCTTTATATTTGGGGAGTTATCTAATGTTTCAACAGATTTTCTATCAATATTAGTATCTAATTCTATGTTTATAACAGATAAATTCTTGAGCAATTCTATAGCTTCTGGATTTGATGAGAGAATCTCTTCAATGAGTTGCGAATAGAATTTAGCTACTTTTATTTCATCTTTTATTAGATCAAGAGGCTTCAATTTATCAAAATCAATTTTTTGATAATTTTTTTTAATAAACTTTTTTAATCCAGAATGCCCTTCAGGGAGCTTTTTAACAAATTCTATAATCTTATTTGGGTATCTTGGCATAATTCACTTCTTTTTATTCTAATTGAAAATGTTGAATTTCATACTTTTATATTTAATGATTAGAGGTGAAAATTATTGAAGTTTTTACAAATTTATATTGTCAAAAATGAGAAACCATGTCTCTTATTGGATTCCCATTTAACTTTTAGCTTTAAGAAAAGCTTTTTGATATATTTCTCTCATATTTATTAAATTGTAAATATGATCTGAAATCAAGCTCACTCCTTCTGGTATACTCCTGAAGCTTGGGAAATCGTTAATATCTACTATGGATGGACCTTTATCAGTTAGAATGTAATCTAATCCGAAAACAGACATTCCAAGTTTTCTTCCTAGTCGAATAATCCTCCGCTTGAATTTCTCATCTACTGGAACTCGGATGT
>JAHQWP010000188.1 GCA_029856235.1 Promethearchaeia archaeon | reverse complement strand
GTCCACCTCCAGAACCTAAAATTACTAATTCGTCATCCATAATTTAATTCTATAAGACTGAGTGAATAAACAAAATTAAAGGTTAATATTTACTCTTTTCCATTAATTTTTCTACAATTAGATCGAACACAAGCTCAACATTAGCTCCTGTTTTCGAAGAAGTTTTTACATAATCGATCATGTTAAACGCATTTTTTATACTTTGAGCTGATTCATCGTCAACAGCAATAAAGTCTTCCAGATCTAGCTTTGTGCCGACGAGTAGTATTGGAAGATCGAAATCGTGCATTCTAACTATATTTACCCAATTTAAAATATTGTCTATTTTAGGCATTCTCGTAAGATCAAAAAGCAATAACGCTCCCTTAGCACCCATAATAAAGCTTTCTAGCAAGTGTCTAAAGCGTTCTTGTCCCCCTAAATCCCAGATTTGGAGCGTACAACTCCCTACATTTTCGTAAACTACTTGTTTAATGAAAAAGTCAACACCAACTGTTGCTATACTAGACTCGTCGAATGTACCATCCACATATTTTCGAAGCAGAGTGGTTTTACCGACAGCACCATCACCGCCAACAAGTATTTTAAAAACGAAGTTTCTCATTTTTTATCGGGTAAAAACAATATTAAAACATAACCTTAATATAATAAATAATAAGAATTAGTCCTTTTATTTTATTAGATTCGATCTAAAACTAATCAAGATTTCAATTCATCATTGAATATTTCATCAATTTGGTTCAAAATACGTGTTAAATTTTCGTTCAGGATTTTTTGTATTTTGATTTTAGAAATATTCTTATTAGTTTTTTCAAGCATATCAAAAGTAAGAGATTTTGACAATTTATGAGCTTCTTTAGCCAAATTGGCTAACTTTACATGATGTTTGTTAGTTTCATCAAATATTTTTATAGGAATTTCAAAGGGAATTTTAAAGATATGCCTAGAGCTCTTTTTTATTTGAACTTGATCAGTCAATAGCGGGGAGTTTAAGATAGCGGATAAGTAATACGCTTCGTTAACATTATCAGTTGAGAAAAAGCTTAAATCTCCTGTTACAAGAAAGTCCCCTTGAACAACAGCGGAATTAACCACCGATCCCGAGTTATTGTATACTACTTTAATTTTCGAAGTTTGTCTGTTGTTTATTAATTTAGACCACCTGTTTAGGTTATCCATTAAAGAGTTATTCTTTGTCGATTCTTTTTTATAATCTAAGTAGATTTTATTTATCTTATCGTAGAAATTCTTAGCGTTTTTCTTTAGTGTATGATATTCAAAAAGTAAATTTTCTCTTTTTAACGGTAAAAAGACATCGTAGTAGTCATACACATAGAATTTGACTAATTCCGTACTTTTGATAACTTTAAAGAGATATTCTTTTTCAATTATCTCGTTCACAAATACTTTTTTGCTCCAGGGTTCTTTTGCTTTCTTGAAAATTCTATCGTCGGGGTTAATTTTTACAAAAGAATTATCAATCTCTATAAATTTTACAAATATTAAATTTCGTGGATTTAGGTCAGCCCCCTTATGGAATAATTTCTTATATTTACTCGTTTCGATTGGTACGAGTTCCTCATATTTACTTATGGTAATCAATTTGTTAGTATAAGTCCTATTTGCTATATTTTCTACGTTGTAGGGTACCATAGTTTCAGTTTTTTCTAGAATTAAATTTACAGAGTCAAAATATTCCAATTGGGTGCTATTTTTTTCCGCTGAAAAGAGATACAGAGGGATTTTTAAATTAAAATTTTGTTTTGTTTTAGTGGATTTCTGAGCAAATATACAAATGAAATCGATGTTGAATATACCAGTAATTTCAGGTGTGAATTTCCATAGTTTAACATTATTAAAGCCTTTAAAATTACGAAAACGAGCTGCGTGAGATCCATTTATTACGCCTTGAGTGATAACAAAAAATATTTTTGCATTGTTTTTCATGTGTGTAATTTTGGCTTTATAGAAAAACAGCGATGCTATCTCTATGTTCAGCACATTTTTAGGAAGAGGTTTAATCTCGAGGTACTCAGATAAATCTTTTATTTTTTCTTGGAATTCCAGAGAATCTATATCTCTTAAAGTAAACCAAGGAGGATTTCCAATTATTAAATCAAAATCTCTCTTAACTTCTTCTTCGTCCTGGAATAAAAAATCAGCTATTTTGAGATTTTGGTCAATGGAAATAAACCTATCTTTTAATAAATAGAGGATATTAATTTTTGTCAAATAGACTGAAATTGGATTTATATCGCAACCATACACTTTTTTTACGGCTTTTATTTTGTCAACTTCAGAATTAGGAGAGTTCAGAATCGTTTTTATAATTTCGATTAAAAAGTTCCCCGAGCCACAGCAAGGATCAAGAACTTTATCCCCAAACATATAGGCTTCTTTTACCATTCTTTTAACTATAAATGGCGGCGTATAAAACTCTCCAGATTTATGTCTTATGTAAGAAGATAGTAGTTTTTGAACTATTACATCAAAAAAATATTCAGGTGCTGTATTTAGCGAGTTCATACTGCTAATAGTTATTTTAACTAAGTCTTCAATATTTTCAAATTCAGAATCTTTTAGAGCATCAAAAAATGGTAAAAAATAATATAATTCCCCTGAGAACTGAAAATCATAGTTTTCTTCAACATAATTATTTATTTTAGAAAGCGTTGTAGATGAGAACTGTTTTAAATTAAGCTCTAATTCTTGATTTAGGATATATCTAAGAATGAAAAGGTGAGCTATGAGACAAATCAAAGAATGCACACTATATAAACGAAGATTAGCGTGCTTTTTTCCATAGATATTAACGAAATACTCGTACCATTCTTTATAATTATCGGACTGTTGCATGTTTTTCTCGTGAAATAGATTTTCAATAATTAATAATCCTTTTTCAAAGTTAGAAAAATCAACAGTCATAGTTACAGCTAAATAAGATTTTAACAGAGTTTCATTTTTTATAGAATAATCAATGAATTAATATTTAAATATAAATTTACCACTCTAACATTATTAAATTATCTATTAAACATATCATCATAGATTTGGCGTTATTTTGACAACTTCAGAAATAAAACTATCAAAACTTCTTGAGAACGGAATTGAGTTCTCTTGTCAAATGTGTGGAGAGTGCTGTCGAGGTTTTAACGAAGGTGAAGTATATCTCTACAAAGATAATATTGAGAGATTGATGAAATCACTCAACTTAACGAAAAAATCGGATTTAAAAAAATTTGCGGAAGACTACTTAAAAGTAGTAAACGATTCTTTCTTTTGGAAAGAACCTGGGGCAGAAAGAGGAAAAACGTACAGATTCAAAAATCTTGGGTTTAAATTTACTGGCGAAGACGAGCATTGTTATTTTTTACAAGAAAATAGTTGTACTGTACACGATTTAAGGCCGATTTAGGATTTTTGGGATTGAACTTTTTTTTGGCGTTTGTTACTTTCGTATAATATATCAAGATACAAGATGGGAAGACTTCGTGGCACATTATATTAGGTATCGTGGCAAGATTGAAAAATAGCGTGATACGAAAAACCCAAAGAATTTAAAAAAAGGCATAAAGTGTTACTAGGGAGAGTGGTAAATTGTGGAAGTAAAGAATTATCGCGACGAAGATTTAGTTAAAAAACTTAAAAAGGAAATAATAGAAATAAATCTAAAACTCAGGAATCTCCGACCTAAAGATAACATGGAATACTCATCAAATAAAGAATACTCTGATTTAGCAGGAAAAAGAAGGAGATTAAGCTCCCAACTCGAAAAAGACATCTTTAAACCAAAAAGTCCAGAGAACAACAGAAAAAGTTTTGAATCTGTTTATAGCGCCTTTTTCAATAGAGAGGAGATAATAGAAATTAAAGATCGAGCTAAGAAAATATTTAATTCTAAGATTTCGATTAAAGACGATAACTATATTCAGGAACTTGACGATATCTACAATTTATTTAGAATAGAACTGCAACCTTCGGGACTAGACTCCCTTCCTGAATCAAATAAGCTAAATACAAAATTAAAAAAGAGAATAGTTAAAAAATTTGTTGTTTTTGAAGGTTTTTCGTTCCCAGAGCAGTCTTTCTTAAGAAATTCGAGATGGAAAAGATTGTTGGGTCTCACAATTTTTCTGGTTCTTTTATACGGTATTGTGTTTTATTTTCTTATATGCTATTTATTATAAGGTTGACTGCTGTAGCGAGAGGAATTTCGTGGCACAAAATTAAGGTTGGGCATTAAATAGTTGCGTTTAAATAGGTAGGTATGGGTAATCGATGGTATATTAGGAGTGGGCTGTGGGGAGACGGAAGAAATTTGGGGAGGAATCGGGCTTTGTAAACGTTCGGGTGCCGAAAAGTAAGGTTTGGAATTCGACCCCGAAATCCTCAAGGCAGAAATTACAGAATTTGCGCGGTTATGGCACCAGAAAAAAAACCAACCTATGACAATTCGGGGCTCTGGTCGGAGGATTCTTGACGATATCGAGAAATTAATATGTGGTGAAAGCTAATATCTATCTAATACTACGTATTTTCCTATCTGATGGTAAGTGACCGATTCCTCTTCAAATAACGTTCAGCTAGCAAAAAAGTTCGAAAACGGCGTCTATTTCACGTGCGAGATGTGCGGTTCGTGTTGTCGCGGATTTAAGGAAGGGGAAGTGTATCTGTACCAAGACGACATTGAAAAGTTAGCGAACCACTTAAACATAAAAGGCGCGTCAAGATTGAGAGAATTTGCGAAGAAATACTTGAAAGTAGTAAACGATTCTTTTTTTTGGAAAGAACCCGGAGCAGAAAGAGGAAAAACATATAGATTCAAAAATCTCGGGTTTAGGTTTACGGGCGAAGACGAGCAATGTCACTTTTTAGTAGATAACAAATGCACGGTTCACAACGCCCGCCCTTTCCAGTGTCGCGCGTTTCCGATTGGCTGGAACATGCTTATCAATAGCGTAAAAAATTTTAGAGATTATTCGAAAAAGTGCCCCGCGCTCCAAAATTCGCTCGAAAACAAGGGAAAGTTTTACTCGAGGGAGGAGATAATAAAATGGGCGAACGAGGAATACGAAATGGAGAGAGATTTCTTTTTACTAATGAAAAAGCACCATTTTAACATTTATAAAGTCCATAAATTTCTTCCAAAGGATCTTCCTGAACTTGAAAAATAAAGTTTAGAGTTACACTTCAAATCCGAAATGTCATGAAGTTTTAAGCGCCATAAAAAGGAACAAATTATTTTGTGTCACGAAAGTAAAAAAAGGAGTTTATATCATTACGTTTAAATTAAATTTTTAATGTCATCTATAAAATGCTCAAAATCTATTGTTTGTTTAATAAATTCTAAAAAGATAACAGAAAGTCTTTCTTCAAATTCCATAAGAAACAATTAATACATAAGGTCCATTAAGAGGAAAATAGGAAGCAAAGATATAAAAATAATACACATGAATAATCTCAAGTCGCGATATCATTAAAAATAAAAGAAAAAAAATTAATACATTAACTCCATGCTTTCAATTAAATCGGTTGCTTGGTTTTTAGTTATGGTTGGGCAATTCATTGTATAAGCGCACCCCTCGATCCAACTCATTACCAGGAGAGTATAATCACCGTACTTGGCTATAAATTCTTCATTACCCCCACTATTAGCCCTTTCATTAATATAAACATTCCAACTATTGATTTGGATCGCGGATTCATAATCCGAATTCGTGGCCATTTCTTGTAAGCTTTCATAAGTTGGAATATCATAACTTATAGAGACTTGAATGGTAAGTTCTGCCGTCTTGTAATCTTTATTACCGTCCGTGCTGTACACGATTATTGCTAAAAAGGCTCCATATTTTAAATAGATAGCCGTAATATTAAGATTAGCGGGTAGATCTAGAGGTAAATATAGTGACTGATTATAAATATGTGCATCTTCAATCAATTCTTCTAATGTAACTTCTCGCGAAACTCCATAAAAATCAGCCGGGGTACCCCGCTCAGGAATATTTAGGATAGTTCCCGAAATCCATAGAGAAACGAAGAACAAAATTCCCAATGCGATTAAAAGTTGTTTTTTCTGTTTTTCCATCTACCCTGTACCTCCTGATCCTTTGAATTTGCATTGAGATTTAGATGTTTTCAATTTTAAACTAATTGGTAGATGATTAAGCCGAGAATTGTACTTTTTTGTAAATTCTTGCTATTGAATATTAAGCAGAATCGGTATTTAAGCTTTTCTTAGTAATGGGAAAAAATTTAAGTCTCTTGCAAACCATGCAATTTTTAAATCCATATTCAGAGGAAATTATAATAACCTTAAAATAAAACCAACCACAGTTTCGTATAATAAGGAGCTTCCCGTTTTGGCATATGCTGGTATCTAGTAGGAAATCTTTTATAGATTATTCGAAGAAATGTCCTGGATTAAAAACCTTGAAGGGGCGATATTATTCTAAAGAAGAAATATTAGATTGGGCGAATAAAGAATACGAGATGGAAAAACAATATTTCCTTGAGATGAAAAACCACAATTTTAACATTCTGAAAGTATACCCTTTCTTATCTAAAGATATGCTAGATGAGTAGTTTAGAATAATTTGAAGTATTACACGTTAAATAATCTATAAGGTATCCCAAAAAATGTCTCTGCCCCTATAATCTCTAAAATTTGTTCTCGAGTAGAAACGGTATCGTAATAAATATAAAGCTCTCCTTTTCCATTACATCTTTCATTAATTGCAACCCAAACATATCCGGGATTAATATTTTCAATTTCCTGTATAACATCTTGATGATCTTCAACTATTTGCCTAACAGCCTCGATATCTGGGAGATCATCACAAGGTAGTTCTGGATCATAATTTAATAAATTTTTAATAGCATCAAATGCATAAATAACGACAGGAATACTTACTAAGGAAATTATAACAACAAGAGTTATGATGATTAGGGCATATTTTTTACTATGGTATTTTCTCCTCAGTGATATATTGCTGAACATTGTATACCGAACATAATATGGATAACTTCTTTTATAAATGCAATGATGTAAATGAAGAATGTTAATTTCGATTAATAAGTAGTTCCTTTAGTTTCTTTATTCATAGCACCAGTTAACATTGATTTCATATAAAAATTTAAAATTATTGTAATTGCAATATTCTACCCCAGCAAGGGTACAACTCAGAAATGTGTAGTTGATTGTTTCTAACATAATATTCTTTATCTCCTCCTTGTTCTAATAACTCTACAAAGGTGTAACCATCCAAATTTTGATTCCATAAAGGAATCGTCTTCTCAGTTTCATCAAAGTTAGTATTTATTATGATCAATAGTGTCTGTTTTGAAGAACGTCTAATGAATGCTAAGATGTTATTATCAGCAAATACTGGAGTAAGGTCTCCGTGGGTCAATGCGTGATTGTTTTTTCTAATCTGTATGAACATTTGAATATTTCTAAAGATATCATTACCCATTGTAGGCCATTCATCAAATGATTTTGGCATTGGTTGCCGTACATTTTCATCAGATTGCTCTGTTTTAACTCCTTTGAGACCAATTTCATCACCATAATATATTTTAGGAATACCATTAGTGGTAAGAAGGAATAAAAATGCAGGAAAGATATACCTATCATCTTTTAAAATAGAACGAATTCTCGTACAATCATGATTTCCTAAAAAGTTTAATAAAGCAATATTCTTAAATAATCCCCATTCTTGATGAAAGGACCTCTCTAAAATAGATTTAAGCTCGTACATATTATTGGAATTAATTGCGCTCCAAATTGATTTATATACTTGGTATCCCGTCCCAGCATCTAATAATTCTGGACCAACCCATTTATCGTAAGGACCGTGAATCATTTCTCCGATTAAAATGCAATCGGGTTTAGCTTTTTTACATATTTGCCTGAATTCTCGCCAGAAATTGGTACCAATAAGATAGGCTACATCTAAACGCCAACCATCTATTCCAATTTCTTTTAACCAATAATTGCTTACTGAAAAAAGATAATTCCTTACATCTTTTTCATTAAGGTTTAATTTTACAAGTTCGTAATGCCCTTCCCAATTTTGGTAATCAAAACCATCCTTGTAAGGATTATCTTTTGAAAAGTCAACAAAATGCCAATGTCGGCGCCAAGATTTATCCTTAAGGATCTGAATATCTTTAAAGGACTCAAATTCCCTACTAACATGATTAAACACTCCATCAATTATAACTCTAATATTCATATTGTGAAGCTCAGTAGTAATTTGTTTGAATAAATCATTAGTTCCTAAACGATGGTCTATTTTCATATAATCTATCGTATCATATCCATGAGATACAGATTCAAATAAGGGTCCAAATTGAATCACATTGACTCCTAATTTTTCAAAATGATTATAAAAATTTCTAATTTCCAATAACCGATTAGTCGTACAACTCTCGTCTTGACCATATTTAGGAGCACTAAAAAAACCTAAAGGATAAATATGATATACGATCGCGGTCTTTGCCCATTCAGGGATATAGTTAAGATGTTCCATTAATGAGTTAAATAGTTTTTAATTAATCAATTTTAGCAAATTAGAAATTCTATTTATCTGTGAGTTCAACAATTATTCTTCCGTTGTTAATAAGTTAGATAAGTAATTTTTCTAATTTCTTTATTCCTAGCAACAGTTAACATTAATTTTCATTGAATATTAGAAACAATTAATATAGGCAAGGTCATATATTATTCATAGATCTGCGAAAATGATACATTGTTTAGAGGTTTCAAATTGAAAATTGGCTTGTTTATTTGTGATTGTGGGAAAAACATAAGCGGTGTGATTGATAACAATAAATTAATAAAACATTTTAGCGAATATCCAGACGTTCATGTTATAGGGGATCAGTATCTATGCGCCGAATTAGGATTAAACAAAATTACAGACGAGATTAAAGAAAATAAGATTGATCGCGTTGTTATCGCAGCGTGCTCGTTCAAATTGCATGGACTCTTATTTAGAAAAACTATTGAAAAAGCGGGTATCAATCGATTTCTAATTTCATTCGCGAATATTCGAGAACAAAATTCTTGGGTGCACGATGACGAACCTGAAAGAGCTACTATAAAAGCCATCGATCAAATTAATATGGCGATTGAACAGGTTAAACTCCTCGAACCTTTAGAAATCCAGCACGCAAAAGTAAACCCCGCGGCTTTAATTATCGGAGGAGGAATTGCGGGGATTAAAGCCTCGTTAGTTATTGCCGATGCGGGTTACAAGGTCTATTTAGTGGAAAGGGATTTAACAATAGGAGGACATATGGCTCTCTTTGATAAGACATTTCCTACGTTAGATTGTTCTATCTGTATACTCGGGCCTTTAATGCTAGAAATTAAAGATCACCCGAATATCGAGTTACTCACCTATAGCGAAATCGAAAGTGTAGAAGGATATGTTGGTAACTTCAATGTGAAAGTTAAGAAAAAACCACGTTTTGTAAACGAAGAACTTTGTGTAGGTTGTTTTAATCTTTGTCGAGATGTTTGTCCAATTGATGTCGAGGATACTTTTTTTCCGCGTAAAGCTATTGATGTTGTCTATCCTCAAGCTATACCTCTTTATCCCAATATTTTAGAAGAATACTGCATTGGATGCAAAGCTTGCGCTCAAGCGTGTGACCGAGAAGCTATCGATTTTGAGCAAGAAGTACAAACGATTGAATTCAATGTTGGCACTATCATAGCAGCAACAGGATTTAAAACCTTTGATCCTAGTTTATTGAGTGAGTTTAATTATCAACGATACACAGACGTAATTACAACCATGCAGATGGAAAGATTGTTAAACAACGATGGACCTACTCACGGAAAAGTGGTAAGACCTTCTAACGGGAAGATACCTAAAAGAGTGTCTTTTGTGTTGTGTGTTGGATCGAGAAATAAAGCAATTCATCACGATTACTGTAGTCAGGTCTGTTGTAATGTATCAATCAAGCAAGCAGTTTTGTTAAAAAAAGAATATCCTGATATAAATATCAACATCTATTATAACGATATACGCGCTATGGGGAAAAATTGCGAAGAATTTTATAACAGAGCTCAAGAAACTTTTGGTATAAGATTTGTCAAAAGTAATATATCTGCGATTTTAAAAGATGATTTATCTCAAACAGGAGAGTTGTTAATAAGAGGTGAAGACGTTATTGACGACCGAATTTTTGAGAACAGAGCAGATATCGCAGTTTTAGCCATAGGAATTGAACCTGCTGAAGGTACAGAAGAACTTAGTCAGTTACTAAACATATCCCAAGATCCTTATGGCTTCTTGCTTGAAAAACATCTGAAAATTAAACCATCTGAAACATCCGTGAGTGGTGTATTTCTCGCAGGGGTTATCCAAGGACCTAAAGATATTCCTAATAGTATCGCCCACGCAGAGAGCGCTGCTGCTAAAGCAATTGCTTTAATGTCAAAAGGAGTTGTTGAGTTGGACCCCCATGTCGTTTATTATAATCCTGCGGAGTGTGACATGTGCAGATTATGTGAAAATATATGTGACTACAACGCTTTGGAAATAAAAAACGATAAGTTAAACGTTATTCAGGCAAATTGTACTGGTTGTGGTGCGTGCGCGGCGATGTGCCATTCAGATGCACTTTCAATTCCCGGATTTACTAAAAAACAAATAAATGCCCAGATAAAAACTATATTGAAAAAGAAAAGCGAATATCCATTAATAATTTCGTTCTTATGTAATTGGTGTTCCTATATGGGTGCGGATCTTGCTGGTACAAGTAAGTTGAATTACCCGAGCAATGTTAGATCCATACGTGTTATGTGTACGGCTATGTTGAATCCCTCTTTAGTATTTGAAGCTTTCTTCAATGGCGCAGATGGAGTGCTAATTGCGGGATGTCACCCTCAAGATTGTCACTACGACACAGGATTCACGAAAGCAGCCAATCGATTTGAAAGCATTAAAGAATTACTCGGTGAGGCTGGAATAAAAATGAATCGCGTTAAAATAGAAAGTATATCTGCTGGTGAGGGAGAAAAATTTGCCCAAGTAATATCGGATTTTAAAACTGAACTAGTAAAATTAGGTCCAATTAAACCGGGAGAATTCACGAAATCATCAGTAACAAAGGAAGGAAAGGAGAAAAAAAAAGCAAAGTTAAACGAATTATAAAGAAATAAAAGGATTTTAAAGCTACTTTTCTTATATAAACTACATTAATTTATATTTTCCAGTGAGAAATTATGAAAGTTCGCGCTATTACAATTGGACAGAAAATTCCATATTTAGCAGAAGATAAAGAACTCGAGAATTATATGGAACAGAAACTTCAAAGGTTTTCTTCTTTCAATAATGACCTCATTCAAAAACTCAACAATATAGGTATCGAAGTACAGACTAAAAGGTTGTGTTCCCAACCGATTTTATCCTATGACCAGCAATTTTATTCGAAAAATTTGAACGAAACTTTAATAAGAATACACGAACAACTAGGTATTATGGAAGGAATCTTGTCAAAATATGAAATTGACTATTTTGCTTCTTGTGCGGTTATAGCAGACGAACAAATTCAAAAATATGGTATTTACGAGAAATTACTATTGAATGAAGTTCCTAATTTCATCAAGCGAAGAGAGAAATTTTTCACTTCTGTGCATGTAGCGTCGAAAGAAAATGGGATTAACCTCTCTGCGCTTCGTTCGAGTGCAAAAATAATTAAAGTCCTATCTCAACCAGATCCATTCAAGAATCTAAACTTTTGCGTGAGCACCAATGTCCCTCCCGATACTCCCTTCTTTCCAGCAGCTTATCACATGTCGGAAGGAGCTTCATTTGGGTTAGCTCTAGAAATGGCTGATGAAGTTGTGAAGATTTTTGAGAGTACGAGTAGTTTTGAAGAAGCAAATAACCTCTTAGGTAAAAGATTTAACGAGATCTACGACTTTCTGGTGAATATTTGTGAAGACATAGCTATTAAAAACGGAATAGAATTTACCGGAATTGATTTCTCTCCGGCTCCCTATCCAACCATAGAGAAAAGTATTGGAACTGCGTTCGAGAAACTAAATTTTGAATATTTTGGAGCTCCAGGATCGCTTATAGGTGTAGCTATGATTAAAAACGCTATACCAAAAAGAAAAAAAGTTATAGGTTTTTCAGGTTTTATGCCATCTGTTCTTGAAGATTATACTATCGCGAATAGTTTATCAGAAAAGAGATTTAATTTAGATACCCTTTTGTTGTATGCAACTATTTGTGGAACTGGATTAGATTGCGTTCCTTTGCCGGGCAATATAACTGAACGAGAATTGTTTTATATTTTATTAGACCTGTGTACCATTTCTTTACGATTAAATAAACCACTTACTGCAAGACTCATGCCTATCCCTAATAGAAACGCCGGTGATATTGTAGATTTTGATTTCGAATATTTCGCGCGATCAAAGGTGATGAATTTTAGAAGACTACAAGAAACTGAGAACGACCTATTCTCTAGTAAAGAAAAAAGTATTAATTTTTTATAACTTAATTTTTACATATAATAGAAATAGATTATTCATAATACTCTATTACTTTTCCGCTTTGAGTTATTTCATAGAATATTTCATTACTTTCATCATCTTTAATGGAATTTATGCAAAAAGCTTTGAGTAAATAATCAATATTATAGACTAATTGGTTTTCTTCTTTAATCAACTTTTTTTCTATTAACACCTTAAGGAGCTCTTTCTTAGAAATTTTCTTAGCTTTGTTGACTATTTCCAATATTTCTCTTCTTACAGGATGGTTTACAGCTTTTAAATAAAGGTCGTGCAAGTATTTAGTTCCCTCCAAAGTTTGGCCATATTCTTCCATTGATTTATAATTTTTAAAATCAAATTCATCTGGCATATAGTATTCAAAGTTAGAAGAAATTAAAGTTTTTTTATGTAGTAGTTACTACCGTTTTTCTGATTGGTTAAAAGAAAAACATTTTATAGTAGGACTCCTATTTCTTTTTTAGTCTCAATTTAAAAAATCTGATGAATTTAATATGAATTTTGAAGAAATTAAAAAATTACTTGGTAATGATGCGGATGACCTTTTAAATCATACATGCACCGGAATTCCCAAGGAGATGATTCACGCTCCAGGTCCAGATTATATGGAGAGAGTTTGGGAACACACTGATCGCAATAATTTAGTACTAAACAATATGGGGCGGATATTTAACCAGCGAGGTAGATTAGCGGGTACAGGTTATATTTCTATACTTCCCGTAGATCAAGGGATAGAACACACCGCATCAGCCAGTTTTGCGGTAAATCCGCGGTACTTTGATCCCGAGAATATAATTAAGCTAGCAATAGACGGAGGATGCAATGGCGTAGCATCCACTCTAGGGGTTCTAGGCTCAGTAAGCAGGAGATACGCGCGCAAAATCCCATTTGTAGTGAAAATAAATCATAATGAATTGCTTACAAAACCTAATTTATCTGATCAGACTATGTTCGCAAGCGTAGATCAAGCGTGGGATATGGGAGCCGCAGCTATCGGTTCAACAATCTATTTTGGTTCCGATTATTCGCGAAGACATATACAAGAAACATCTGAAGCTTTTAAATATGCCCATGAGCTTGGACTAGTGTGTATACTATGGACTTATCTTAGGAATAAAGAAGAGTTCATTAAAGATGGAAAAGATTATCACACGGCGAACGATTTAGAAAGCCAAGCTAATTATCTTGGAGTTACAGTAGAAGCAGATATAATAAAACAAAAGCTTTCTACCTTAAATCGAGGGTTCTTAGATTTAAACTACGGTAAAACGGACAAACTCGTATACGACAAATTAGCAACGGACCATCCCATTGAATGGAACCGTTATCAAGTCGCTAATTGTTATATGGGAAGGGTTGGATTGATTAATTCTGGTGGAGAAACGGGTGGAAACGATCTAGCTGATGCTGTGAAAGCTGCTGTTATCAATAAACGCTCTGGTGGTATGGGGCTTATATTAGGAAGAAAAGCTTTTAAGAAACCAACACCTGAAGGAATTAGAATTCTTAATACAGTACAGGATGTATATTTATCTAAAGACATAACCATAGCTTAACAAAAAATAAATTTTTTTTAACTTATTTACTTTTTACTCGAATTTTTGATTTTTTCTAAAAATTGTTATTTCTCCCAGAATTATAACCAAGCTAAATATCTATACAATCGATAGGGATAAAATTCTATTTTTTCAATAAAATTTTTTACTTATTATTAATTTAATTATAAGGAAATAGGGTTTCTAATTATTGGTGACTAATAATAACGACGTCTGAGCACAAGAATGTAAAATTTATTTCAGAGAAAGATATAAAAAAAGCAAATCTACCATTTGAAAGAGTAAACATCCCTTGGAATCGATTATTTAATCCTCGTGCTATAGCTATAGTTGGTGTCAGTAAGGGAAAAGGATGGGGAGGAGCTCATTATTTGGAGGCGTTAAAAGAATACGATTATCCGGGACCGATTTACCCCGTTAATCCCAAATACGAGGGAGAAGAAATTCAGGGTGTCAAAGTATATGGTTCTATTTCTTCCTTACCAGATGATATACCAATCGACCTTGGAATAATTGCAGTCCCAGCTAAATTTACACCACAAATAGTCGAGGAATTAGGAGATAAAGGTGCCCTTTTTGCACACATATTTTCCAGTGGATACTCAGAACTTGGTGAAGAGGGAAAGCTACTTGAGCAACAACTTTTAGAGAAAGCGAAAAAAACCCATATACGGATTCTTGGCCCTAATTGCATGGGAATCTATAATCCAAAAAGTCGTATTGGCTTTTCGCATAGGCTTCCGATGGTGAATGGACCTGTAGCTTTTATAAGTCAATCGGGGGGAAATGCCCATAGAGTTGCCTTTGCAGGAATAATGAAGGGTTATTACTTTTCAAAAATAGTGTCTCTTGGAAACCAGATAGATATTGATCTCGTTGATTTTCTAAATTATTTTAGATCCGATCCAGATACAGAAGTTATATCTATGTATATAGAAAACTTAAAGAGAAGTGGAAACGAATTCGTACAACAACTAAAAGAAACAACTAAAGAAAAACCTGTGATAATATGGAAAGGTGGCAAATTAGAAGCAGGAAATAGTGCTGTAAAGAGCCATACTGGGGGATTAGCTGGTAATATTAAATTATGGGAATCGATGGCTAGTCAAACAGGTGTTATCCTTGTGAATAACTTCAAAGAGCTAATTGAAATGATACAAACATATATATATTGTAAAATTCCTAATAATCTCGACACTGCTCTGATTACTGGAGGTGGAGGGCCTGCAGTGGAGTTAACAGATGAATGTGAAGCTTTTGGTCTTAAGGTTCCAAAAATAACAGAAAAAGCACAGAATATGATAAAAGAATTTATCCCTGAAGTAAATTCAATTCTTTCAAATCCATTCGAATTTGGGGCTAATGGTGGGCCTGAAAATATAGCTAAAGTTATGAGAATTCTTGACAAAGAAACCCATATATCTTCAATAATGATTACATATAATCCTGAATGGTATCCCTCAGAAGACCTAAATTTGGAGGAAATAGTTAAGAATTTCGCGAAATCTATATCACCAGACTCAAAGAAAAATATAATTAGCCTCCATAATTCATCTAGGGCAAGGAAAGAATCAATAGATATAATAAATGAATTTTATTCTAAAACATTAGAAAATGGAATAATAGTATATGATTCAGCTCAGGCAGCTGCTAAATGTATCCATCGTTTATGGAGTTATGGAAATTATCTGAAAAACCGCATTTAAAATTTATTTAGTATGATCGAATAGTTATAAAAAATTGGTCTACATTAAGTTAATTAAAACAAAATTCTATTATAATCTTAAGTTAAAAGAAGCAATATAGAGAAATAAAAAAAAGAGTATAGAAAATGGGATATAATAAACATAATCCAAATCAAGAGAAAAATCCTTATAGGGTAAATAGAGAACCTGAACATGATCCAACTCCGACAAGTTTTGCAAGTTCTGGTGTTGATTTTGATTCTCAGCGTATATGCCCTTCGTGTGGTAAAGTAATTAAAATTGGTCATAATTTTTGTAAATTCTGCGGAGTGGATTTAAGTTCTATACATCCATTAGGATATTCCGATAGGACTTTAAAAGAATTAGCCAATACAGCATTAACTGATCCTGATCCTGGCGTTAGGAAAGATGCTGTTGACACCTTAGGAGATTTAGGAGAAGCTGAAGTTCTGGGAGTTTTCGCTTACATTTTAATGAACGATTCCGATGAATTAGTTCGTAAAGAGGCTGCTGATGAATTAGGAGATTATCATCACCCCCACTCGTTGGATATATTAGCCAAAGCTTTGAAGGATAAAAGCCCAGTAGTGCGGAGGGAAGCAATCGAAGGTTTGAAAAAAATCAAGAAGAAAAACATACCTGAAAAAATTGAAGCGGAATACAGAGAACCTATTGAAGAGCCATCAGAACCTGATGAAGTAGAACCAAAAACTATCGAATTTAGCGAGAGCGAAGAAGAAGCTGAAGAAGAAGAAGACGGTGCCGAAGAAGAAGAGGCTTTGGAAGAAATTGAACCCAACGACGAGGGTTTAAATTAAAAATAATAAATACTACAGACTAGAAGTTAATCTTCACTACTTGGAATTTTTGGTAAATTTCTACCAGATGTAGGATTAGGTTTCTCAACATCGCCTTTGGGTGGTTTAACTCCTTTCTTTAAAACTTCTACTGCCTCAACTATTCCTTTTTTGTCATCAAAATAAACTCTAAACACATTATCATCCAATTCCATTACTCCGCTAGGAAGCTTTTTTACTTCTTCCCAAACTATATCCTCAACATTCTTTCCAAACACATCCGTTATTTTTGAAACTGCTCCATATAATTTATGCCCGAGAATTAAGTTTTGACGTTCTAAGCTTTTTGGAACGCTAATGTTTAATATTTTTTCTTTAATTCTATTTTTATCTTCTTCTGAAAGCAAACCAGTTATTTCAGCTGTTACTTTCTTTTTTCCTGTTGGAGTATCTCTAGCAAACGAAGAAATAACTACATCATCAGCCTCTAAGCCTGGAGAATAATATTCATCATCATCCTTTCGTACTGCTGCTTTTTGTTCTTTTGCAATGCGTTCTAATTCTAAAAGACGGTCTCTTTCGATGTTTCTGACGTATCGCATATCGGGGAGTTTTTCTGTTACTTCCATGGATTCCAACCTGAAGGCGTGTAAGAATTCTTGTAACTCATCTCCTTGATCGATGGAGATAATTTTACACCTATGATAACGAGATTCCTGAATTAAGTCCCGTTGTA
>JAHQWP010000187.1 GCA_029856235.1 Promethearchaeia archaeon | reverse complement strand
CGATCTCCGCCAATCATTCCATGAATTTGCGGAATTGTGATATGACTTTCATCGACAACAATTAAGAAATCTTCTGGAAAATAATCGATCAAGCACATGGGAGGACTACCGGGAGGTCTTCCGTCTAGGTGTCTAGAATAATTTTCTACTCCCTTACACCACCCCATTTCCCTCATCATCTCAAGATCAAATTTACTTCTTTTCTCAATGCGTTGTGCCTCAGCATATTTTTTTTCTTTCAAGAATTTAGCTACTTGAATTTCTAACTCTTCTTCTATGGATATTAAAGCCTTTTCTTTATTTTCTTCAGGTATGATGAAATGAGTAGCAGGAAAAATCCTACAATTTGAAATTTCTTTTATTACATTATTCGTAATATGATGTAATTCTTGAATTGACTCAATAACATCTCCAAATAAGGATATACGAATAGCAGTGTTTAAATAAGCGGGAAAAATGTCTATGATATCCCCTTTAACCCTTACTACACCCGGTTTAAATTCAATATCCTTCCTTTCATAATTCATTAATATTAATCGTTTAATAATTTCTTTTCTTTTTATTGTTTGACCAACATCAAGATTCAGAGAAATAGCTGTCCAAATCTTGGGGTCACCAATCCCATAAATACAAGAAACAGTTGCAACAATTATGACATCGTTTCGGGTTCTAATTGCATGTGTTGCAGCTAATCTGAGTCTTTCAATCTCTTCGTTTACACTGAAATCCTTCTCAATGTATAACCCTGATATAGGCATATAACTCTCGGGCTGATAATAATCGTAATAACTTACGAAATAATGGACTTCATTGCTAGGAAATAATTCTTTAAGTTCGTTATACAATTGTGCGGCAAGCGTTTTATTTGGCGCCATCACTAACGTTGGTTTTTGGACTTCTTGAATAATATTTGCAACAGTGAATGTTTTACCGGTACCAGTGGCTCCAAGCAAAGTTTGAAAACTTTTTCCGTCCTTGATATTATTTGCAAGCTTTTTTATCGCTTCTGGCTGATCTCCACGAGGGATATAATCGGATTCAATTTTGAAATTAGATATCATAAATTAAGTACCAAATTTTAAGGTTAATTAGAGATGAAGTTAAATTCAATTTATAGACGATAGGTCTATAGATTTTTTAATCTTACATAATTTATGATTTTTACTAAAAATAAAAGAAAATTAGAATTAGGATTGAGCAGTTTCAATGAGAATATCTTCTGCTCCTTCTTTGGTTCGGACGATGAATTCTAATGTTTCGCCAATAGCAACTGGACCAATATCATTATCAAGGTCATCCATTGAAATTGTTAATTGAATTGAATCACCAGGTCCAAAT
Organism: Promethearchaeia archaeon; assembly: GCA_029856235.1. GTDB lineage: Archaea > Asgardarchaeota > Lokiarchaeia > Sigyniarchaeales > SOKP01 > SOKP01. The sequence continues at coordinate 922 of JAHQWP010000187.1, read as the reverse complement.
GTGTAATTTGTTATTGTGAATTTTCCTAAGGAGACAAATGTATTATTCACATAAACCGAATCTATAGTTACATTGAAAATTCCAATGTTTTCAATACTAATTACAACATTAGCCGAAACAGACACATCCGTTCCAGAATCATCGATATTAATGTTATAGAATCGTGAATCTGATGTTACAGTGAGATCAGTATCGAATTGGGCGGTAGTATTGGTTGTTACTTCAACATTTAGGACATTAGAGGAATTCAACATTAATCCAGTGATGTTGAAAGAGACTAAAGCACATTCTTGTATATCTAGCGTGACATCTCCGTATTCGAAATTCACATCACTTGAGAAATTTAACTCGGTTGTAGAATTTAGATATAATTTGTCTAGCGTTATAGCTTCATCACCAGTGTTTTTAATCAAGATTTTACCCGTTTCATTAGCGTAAATATGCGACGCAATTTGTCCTTCAACATTGTCGATGATTTGGATATCCGGTCTGTCAACAACTGTATGAACGAATCCGACGTCAGAAGCTTTAGTTTCGCTATTAAAGAGTGTGGTGACTAAAATTCCGAGCTCGTCGTTTACATTAACATCGCCTAACTCACTTGGAGCTACCACGCGAACACTTTTCTCTTGACCAGGATGTAAATTAAAAGGTGTAAAATCTAAAACTGAAGTCCATGAACTAGAGGTTGTCAGATATATTGAATCAAGTCCAAGTATGATATCACCTGTATTTTTTATCATAGTATTTACTACAGTAGTACCATTATCGTAAGTATAAACATAAGTACTTTCGAAATTAATAGGGATGTGCTTCCTTAAATCGATCTGAGTCGCGATAAATGCCTCTGGAGATGGAATTCTATTTTCTTCGAGGATAGAAATTTTAAAATCTTCGTAATTTGAAGTAAACAAAAGCTCGT
>JAHQWP010000186.1 GCA_029856235.1 Promethearchaeia archaeon | reverse complement strand
TTTAAAATCTTTAGAGGTCCACCTTGACGATCACCTTGCCCAACGTTCTAAAGAATTCGGCACATACTTTTTAGAAGGGCTTAAAAACATCGCAAAGAAGAAAACGATCGTTCCTATAAAGGATGTTAGAGGTAAAGGTTTATTAATGGCTATAGAATTCCATACAGACGCAAGACATATAGTCCAGATGTTTAAAGACAAGGGAGTACTTGCTAAGCACACTCATTCTACGACTATTCGATTCGCTCCACCTCTAATTATTACTAAAGAACAAATAGATTGGGCTCTAAATATTATCGAAGAAGTCTTGGTTGCGTCATAAATTGGATAAGTATAATTTCATTATATCTTCCTTTTTCTTTTAATTTCTATTCCTAATGATTTTAGCTTCAAATAAGTAAAAACACACCGTATAAACCAAGCAATAGTATAAAAGAGACTAAAATCGGTTTACCTAAAATTTTTACGACTTTTATAAACTCGGTTTTGAAATATTCAGTACTATAGGCAACACAAGGATGAAGCGGAGTAATGAGGTAACCTATAAAAATTGATGTGTAAATAAAGATGAAATCAAGTAACGGCATGGTAAAAACTGTAAACTGTGCTAAATAAATGGGGATCAAAATAGAAATTGGTAATTGAATACGCCCTGTTCCGACTCCAAGAAAAAAACCGATTAAGATTAAGAGAAATACGGACAAATCTACACTGGCAATTTCCTCAGGAGCTCCAGAAACGACAAAGACCTCTAAAAATATAAACATCGAAAAAATTATTAATGGAAATCGCCAAATTTTCATTTTTTTTGAAATCATCTTTACGCTTGAAAGTTTCATTTTCCCGAATTTTAGCGCAGGCCAAATGCTAAAAATGAGACCAACAAGAAGGAATACTTCCGGAACAGGGAAATTAAAAAATGTCCTTCCAATAAAATCTAAAACTGGTGCGATAAGAATTGGTAGTAAATTGCGAAATGCTCTTTTAAGATCTCTCTCTCTTTGTTCTGTAAAAGGAGACACCTTCCTAACCAGAAAAACGTATCCCATTAACCACATTACTCCTAAACTAGGCACCAGCCCAAGAACAAGTATATAGAGGTTTATATTAGTGAGTTTACTAGCTATGATTAATGCAGAAGATAATGGGTAAACCAAGATTAACATGTGCCTATACCACACATTGATAGAGACTTTTGTATTAGCATTCTCTTCAGAATCTATCTGTTGTACGATAGGCGCAGACATTAAAGCACCCCCAGGCACAGGTAGTAACCCAAATAACGCAGGTATCATCATAAGAGAAGATTTCTTCGAAATTCGCATTTTTTGAATCATCTCCATCATCAACCCAGATTCTTCCATTATCCCCCCTAGAATTGGAATAAGAACCATAATAACGATTAAGGCTAAAATAGATGGATCTGTTAACACATTGAATAATGCTTGCAAAAAATCTACTCCCGCCAAAAGTGCAAAACCTAGCGCCCCTAAAGTTAATATTATGCCTAATTCATACTTAGAAAGTGCCATAACTACACCAATAATTATTATGAAACTTAACCAAGCGGGTAACATATCTTTGAAGTTGAGTTATTTTGATTGTTCTACAATTCCTTTCTTAAAAAAATAAAAGAGCCAATAATTACTTTCTCATAATATGAATTAAGAATTAAACTAAGGGAAAAATAATGAAAATAAAGTTAAGTAGAGTATACTAACTCCAATATGCACCAAAGTCATCATAGAACCATATTTTAATAATGATTTGTAGTTAAAATCTAAGACACCGTTTTTTTCTGCTAGATTTAAGGTAATTAAATCACACGCAGCGCCTTGTGGTAGAAAATTTGAGCCAATATTTATTCCAAGGAGCATTGCCATAATAATAAGGTTGGGAACTTGCCCAATACCATAAATATTTTGCATTAATGTAATAAATACAAGAGCCGTTGGAATTTGGGCTAAAAAACCCGACAATACGCTTATCATCATCAAAACAGTTATAGCCGCAATTAATATATTATCCGAAATAAAGCTTGCTACAAAATCACTAATAATTATAAATGTTCCATTGATTTGCATTGTTCCCATGAGGAGGAAAATACCTATAAAGAATGCTATCACCTTAAGATCGGTTTTGAGAAGAATTTCAGTAAAATCTTTGCGGTTTGCAATGCACATTATAACAGCTCCAACAACAGCGACAATATATGCTTCGGGGATGATTATAAATCCAATAATCACACCCACAAAAAGAATCGAATTAAGGACGAATTTTTTCTTATTAGCAATAACAATGTTGGGATCCATGATATCAAGAAGAATGAGTTTATAATCTTCAGGAGGAGGTTGTTGTTTTCTAAGCATAGTGTAATTTATAAGAAAAAGCGTATAAATGAGCGTTGGAATAACAATTAGGGAGAAGTTAATTATAAAGTAACTAAAATCAAGCGAAAAAGCATTCGCTATAAGAATATTCTCAGAGGAACTAAACGGAGTATAGATAGATCCGATATTAATGGTAAAACTAAGACCAAAAAGATAGGGTGCTGGATTTATCTTCAAGATTCTACACGCTCGTATAACAAGAGGTACAAAAATAATCCCTACTGTGATATCAGAAACAATTGCTGATGTCATACTTGCTATAAAACAGATTAGGAAAAAGAATTTTCTATGGTCAGCTTTCGTCCAATGAAGTGTTTTTAAGACAAGCCACCTAAATATTTTATTCTCTTCCGTAATTGCTACAATTATCTGCATAGAGATAATAAAAAATAACGGTTCAAATTCAATATATGTTAGAAATTCAGTAAAGCTAATGCTAAAGATACTACCTGTAATGACACAAGCAATAACAGCTGATAATATTGTGAAGGCTACATAATCAACACGCTTATTCGTAAAGATTATCATTATAATTATGAAAAGAACAACTGAAAGAATTATAGATACTATCTCATTCATCTTATAATAATCCTCTCTTATTCTAATTAAATCTAGCTAATTTATATTTCTTTCAATTGCTAATTAAGTGTAAACGAGTAAAGTTTGATAAAATAAATTTTCTAATGATATAAATTTTTTCTAAAAACTAATAATCTTATAAATCTAACTAAGTACTAATAGCTTGTTGTTTAGGGTTGAAGCAATTAGATTGGAATCTAGAATAATAAGTGATAAGCTTATGACATAAATCTCGCTTATGTCTTATTGATTTAGTTTTCCTCAATAGAAAAATGAGTTCCAGCCTTTCCTTCTAACGCTTCTTTAATTTTTTCTATTGAAGTAATAATTGCTTGCTCGCCACCAGATTCTAGAAAGTTTATAACAGCCTGAATTTTAGGTCCCATACTTCCTGGTGGAAAATGTCCTTGTCTTAGATAAGCTTTAGCGTCGGTTGTTGTAACTTTGTCAAGGTATTTATAATCAACTCTACCGTAATTTAATGCTACTTTTTCAACATCAGTAGCAATTAATAAAATGTCTGCATTTATCTGTTCACCTAATTTTGCACTGGCTAGGTCTTTATCTATTACAGCTTCAACTCCTTGGAAGTGCGTACCGTCTTTAATGACTGGAATACCACCACCTCCACAAGAAATAATAATAAAATTTTCTTGAATTAGTTTTTTAATTTCACGAGCCTGTACAATTCTTAACGGTTTTGGTGAGGCAACCACACGTCTCCATCCTTTTGATGTTTTCACATATCCAGGGCGCTTTCTTTTGTACGATGGGCCAATTGGTTTCGTAGGCCGTATAAACGCTCTATCGTTTGGATTAACTTCTACATATGTAAGTACAGTGAGAAAATATTTCTCCATATCTGTACCAAGTCGCATGAGTTCTTCATCAAGCGTAGATTCAATTAAGAAACCTATTTGACCTTGAGTTTCAGCTACAAGAATCTGTAAAGGCATTCTCGTAATCTCTTCAGTTGCTTCTTGTTGTAGTAGAAGTGCACCTACTTGAGGACCATTACCGTGAGTAATCACTATATTGTATTCTTCAGATAACTTAGCAATTTGTTTTATAGGCGCTTGTAAATTATTAATCATCTGTTCGGGGGTTCCTCTTTCTCCCGGTTTAATGAGGGCATTACCTCCAAGCGCAACGATTAATGTTTTCATTACAGAATACCTTTACAAAAAGCAATATAAAAGCAAATGAAAAATAATAATATTTTACTTCTTATTTAAAGCTTATCTCATAAAAGTACTACACACATCAACTATTAAGTGAGAGGGTAATTTCTAATAATCATTCATTTACTGTCTAACTCCAAAATTTTAAATTATACAAAAATCATATGATAGATTAAGAGAAAGTAGTAATTCGATCTGAAAGAAAAAGTATTTATCTAATTTCATGAGCTCTTCTGGTAAAAAATTAAGATATAAAATCACCGTCATAGGGGACGGAAGAATTGGAAAAACCTCCCTCATTTCAAAATACACCCTCGGTGCGTTTGATACAGATTATGTAGAAACCATCGGAGCTCAATTTTCTAAATACGATAAAAAAATCGACGGTGATAGTATTAGGTTACTACTTTGGGATATTGCGGGACAAGATTCGTTCGATTTCCTGCGACCATCCTTCTACAGAGAAAGCGACGCGGCTATTATTGTATATTCTCTTGAAGAAAACGAACTCGGAAACCGTAGCTTTCAAAATATACCTAATTGGTACCGCGAGGTTAACCAATTTTGTGGGGATATTCCCGTAGTATTATTCGCTAACAAAGTTGATTTGATTAGTGAGGATAAAGTAGACCATGATAAAATCCAAAAAATTGTCAATGAAAATGGATTTCTTACCTATTACATAACTTCTGCCAAAACGGGTCAAGGTGTACATAAAGCATTCAACACAATTATCGAAAAATTGTATACTCGTTCTAAATAGGTCATATCATCTGGTTTTAGGTGAAGGAGAGCACCTTTAGTCCACTCTAAACGATCGAAATCTTTATTAGTTACTGAAATCAATACTTTATTTATAATTATTATAGAATTAAGAAATCCTATAAAGATTGGACATATTTGTATAATTATTAGATCTTTTGAATATATGAGGAGCGATCAATAATTATGGGAGAACATAAAGCACCTAAAGAAAAAAAATCAGGTAAAAAACTATATCTTGGTTAACACAAAAAAACAGTTTTTATAATTTAAATCAATTATATATTTTTAATATTTTAAAAATGGTGAAATAACAAATATGTTCGATCCTTTTGAGCGGTTTTTCTCTGCCATCTTTATATTTTTATTAATTATTTGTAGTATTTTTTACTTTTATAAAGGATCGAGCCGCGAAGAAAAGCAGGAAAAAGTTTTAATGAATGGATTTGGAATTTTTTGGTTAAGTGTTGCATTTACAAGACTTTTTTTTTATTTTACTGACTATTTTATAAGCGGTTATTATACGGGTGATGTTGATGCAATTTTCCAAACTTATGAAGTTGCAAATTATATTACATTATATTTTTATTTATTTCTCTATCTGTATGACTTCATTAGTTTATTAGGATTATTTGTAATTTATATTTGGTCATCATTTAGATCAAAGCGAGAGTCTCGAGCGATTTCTTATGTGATGGCCATAGGTTACATGGTTCTTTTAATTGGATGGGCTTTAGAGATATTTTTCATAAAAAATATATCACCATTCCCTCGCTCGATGCCTTCTTTATTCCTAATTATAGGAGTTCTAGTTACACTCTCTCCGTTTTTCGGATATTTTGAGTTGTTTAATAAACTTATAATAAGATTAACAATTTTTATAGTAATTGGCATATTAGCGGTTTTTCTAGCTATAACTCTTGTTTTCAATCTTCAGTTAGATGTCCTGAGCGTAATAATCATTTCAGTGTCAGCAGCTTTACTCGTGCTAGTTGTAGTTTATATTATATTAACCCTTATTAGACACCGTGGCCAAGAATCTGAAACTGGAAAGGAAGAGATCCAAGACACTATTAAAATGTTTACTAGACCTGTAAATATAAATATTAACGATGTGAAGATGTATAGAGAAAAAGGGTTGTGCTTGGTTTGTAGAAATAGAATTTCAAGATTAACGTACGTCTGCCCTAAATGCGAGTCATTGTATTGTTTAAAATGTTCCACCGCTTTGACTAATTTAGAAAACATCTGCTGGGTTTGTGAAACTCCGTTCGATGAGTCCAAACCAATAAAACTCGAAAAAAGAAGTGATGAGGAGATATCAATAGAATGAATAAAAAGGAGGAAACATAATGGCTAGTTTTATTGATCTTATACTGTTGCTTCTAATGATTTTTCTAATGATCCCTTTTCTAATCTCTGCACTAATTTCAATATGGGTGTATAGAGACTCAAAAAAAAAAGGGATGAACGCGTTTACTTGGGTTCTAACGGTATGGATAATACCTTTTTTCATAGGGTTAATTCTTTATTTAAAAGCAAGGGATTAATCTTTTTCTTTATTATCCTCTACAAGATTATAATAAAGAACCTTATTGTTGGGAGGTTTTTGCTTTTTAATTTCTTTTTCTTCGGTGCTTATTATCATTGGAGGGGAATCTTTATCTTCTTCAGCCAAATGTCAGCACTTTTTTTCTATATGTATACAAATAATATATAATATTATGAATTTCTTTTAATCACTTTAATTAATATATCTTTCTTTAATTAAATTAATTATAAAAATGATAGTTTCATCATTATAATATTCACTAGTAGTTCGGGCGGAACTATTTCGGAAAAATGTTGATTGATAGCGATTTCACATTTCCTGTTTATATCTACGAAAATGTGTTAAAAGTAGTAAAAGAAATTTGTAGTCAATCGAATTTAGAACTATTTGGGTATTTAGTTGGAAATGTGTTTGAGTGGAAAGAGAAGAAATATGTAGTTATCACCGATCAATTATATAATAAGAACGCTGTGGATAGCCAACAATATTTTACTTCCCAAATTGATGGTACAGCGGGAAATTTCGATGTTGTGTTAAAGGGAATTAGAGATATTAGAAAAGACGACGATTTGAGAATTTTAGGATGGTGGCATACGCATCCTGATTTTGGTTTATTTTTATCTACAACTGATATTCACACCCAAAGATTTTTCTTTCCAGAAACATATCAAGTTGCGTTAATCGTTGATCCAATACGAAAGGAGTATACATTTTTCACTTTAGACAAATCTACAAAAAAAGGATATAGAGAAATTAGTCATGCAATAATATCGATAAGTTAACAAGAAAAACTAACAAATATTGAAAATGACGACTCAAAAAGAATACCAAGACATTCAAGTAGTTGATAAGGATTCAATCGACACCGATAAATTTGATCGTCAAAAAAGAATCCATGGGTGGGATCAAAACAAAATTTCAACCGCAAAGGTTATGGTAATTGGAGTGGGAGCCACGGGAAACGAGGTTGTAAAAAATTTGGTCTTATCTGGAGTGGGAACAATTTATATAATCGATTTTGATTTTATTGAGATTTCAAATTTAAATCGATGCGTTTTGTTTAATAGTAAAGCTGCGGAGAATAATGAGTATAAAGTCGATGTGGTTAAGGAAGCGTGTAAGGTATTAAACCCAGATGTTAATATAATTCCAATTAAGAAAGATTTAAACACGATAGACAAAAACCTTTATAAAGAGTGTGATGTAATATGTTCTTGTTTAGACAATGTAGAAGCTCGTTTGGAAGCGAATAACTACGCTTATTACTACGATGTTCCCTTTATAGATTCCGGAATAGATGAGTATTTTGGAACAGTACAAGCAGTTTATTCAAAGGTTAGCGAATCAGCCTGCTTACAATGTGCAATTTCTGACAAGGATTTAGAACTGATGTGGAATAAATTTTCTTGTACGGGTCAAGAGATTAAATCTGAAGATCAAGAAACCACCAGAAAAATAGCTACAATCATTACGACAACTTCAATAATTGGGGGATTACAATCTCAACAAGTGTTGAAATTCCTTTTAGATATTGATTATTTCAGAAAATATGGGAAATGGAGTAACCAAATAGGAGAACCTCTGATTGGAAAACAATTATTATATAATGGCTTAATGAATAGATTTAAAATAATTGAAAAATTAAAAGATCCAAATTGTTGGACGTGCTCGTATAAAAAACATTTAAGTTAACGTTATGAATGTTTTATTAAATGATGGAGATTAAATATGCCAGAATTACCATTAGAGATTTGGAAGGAACGTATCGAAAACGAGATTAAAATATTAAAGAATTTAAATTTCCTTGAGAACGAAACAATTGCTTGGCAAGAGAACAATGTAGCTTTTTGGGTAAGTATTAATTCGTTAGGATTTATTACCGATGATAATAAAGAAAGGCTCACATTGTTGCCAATTAATTCTCATCGAATATTTATTAAGATAAATAGATCATTTCCTTATCCCGGAGGGATCGATTTATCTTGGTATTCAAATATTTTCCACCCTAATATTCATCCCGTAGAGGTTATGGATGCCGAGAAGCCAGGCACAGGATACATTTGTTTAAATGTTTTAAAACAATGGTCTAGACTTTCCGATTTAGAAAGCACGGTAAAATCATTACAAAAACTAGTAGAAAACCCAAATCCCGACGATCCACTCAATTACACTATCTGTTCGAAAGCAGCAGATTTTTTCAAAAGGAACCCAATAGAAGAAATTAGGAAGAACTATAATAATGGTGAAGTAATAGAAAAAGACGATGACGACGACGATGTTTTAATAGTCGACGACTAAAACATTTGCGTTACTGATTACTGAATTTTGTTGTAACACTTTTCTTTTGTGTATGTACGCTTGTTATAAGAACTGTTAGAACTTCAGAATAACCCGCCAACGACTTTAGCCCATAATGATAACATTTCGTTTTCATTTAAACCAAATTTATGAACCGCGTCCCCGATAGTTATTTGATTTGGAAGCTCCTTTTCCTTGTAGACCAAAGAATAAGATCTCTGTTCGGAGCTTATTATCCCCATATGTTTCACAACGATATCGATTATTCGCTCAATTTGATGATGTTCCTTCACATCTAATTTAATAATTTTACCAGTTCTTGTATCCTCTATTGAAATTCGCATATATCTTTCCTCTATATGTTATTAATTAATATTAGCTAAATGAATTTTTAAATCTTTATATAAAAGTAAAAACCGAATTAAAAATTTAAATAATTTAGGATTAGTATAATTACTATCTTTATCTTAATTGTATAAATATCATTTCATAAATTAATAATAACTTTAAGGATTAATAATGGATCCTCTTCGAATCTTACTAACAGGAGAAATAGGTGTAGGAAAAACCACTATTATGAATTTAATTCCCGGTGAAACTATTTTAAAGATTGATGACGATCTTAATGAACTCGTGCAGAATTCTATTGAGCTCGAAGGAATAGGGGACGTAGTAATTATAGAGATTAACTTAGAAGAATTGGTCAAAAACTCGAAGGGTTATAAAAATCTCTTAGAAAACTCAGATGCTGTAATAGTAACTACGAATTCAGCTATGAGCAACCTCCAAAGCACTCATAAGTTATTTTCTGAGTTAAAACAAAAAGTAAAAATTCCTAATTACTATATTTTTGCAAATTTTCAAGATAAAGAACAAACTGCGATAGAGAAAGGGAAAATAGAAGAGATGTTTGGTGAAAAAACTATTGCTCTTTCTGCGGTAAAACCGGAATCTAAGGACTTTTTGGAAAAAGTTTTTTACGAAATATCAAATAATACATTTTTGCGAAAAGATTTTTTAGTATTTGTTAGTTATGCTACAGTCGATTCGGGGCATTTTCAAATTAGTAAAATATCTGAAAAATTAAAAAAGTATCCCAGAATTGGTGATATCTTATATTGGGAAGAAGCGCTAAAAGATGATATTTACGATTATATGAATATTAACCTCGAAAAGTGCGATATCTTCCTAATATTTTGCTCAGATAATTCTAAAAGCTCTGAACCGGTTCAAATGGAGTGGAAAGCAGCTTTAAAACTCAAAAAACCAATTATCCCAATATTTCAGGACGAACATTGTATGCCTGCCCTGCTCTCTACTAAACTAGGTGTTCAATTCAGAAAAGATGATATAAACGGTACGATTGAGCAAATCTACAAATTAATATCAAAAAAATTAGACTTGAGCTAGAAATTTTCCATAGTTTCTAACTTCTACCTAGCATTAGTGTTGATTTATTCAGCATTTCTTTAAATATTGAACGAATCTTATCCTTTCCATTATTTAATGTTGCTGAAAAGCCATATGTTTTTAAGGCAAAAAAATCCTCGATTTTAGCTGGGTCAAAAGAAGCCATTTTTACATCTTGAAAATTAGCAATAACATAGAAATTTGCCCTAGAAACTAATGGTTGTAAAATAGATAGCAACTTTTTTGTTCTGGTTAGATTTGACGCACCTGAATTCGTAATAATACATATGATGTCTGCTGAATCTAAAGTCTGCCTGTATATATTTGGTTTATCAATGGTGTCTTGAATATTAATCTCTTTTAAAATACACGTAATTATATGATCATTATTTTGTAAAAAGATGGATTTTTGTATACTTTCATTCATATCATTATCTAATTCTACGATTACATCCCCGGGAAAGAGTTCCATAATGCTTGTTTTACCTACGCCATTTTCCCCAACCAATAATATTTTAGGTGGAATAAAAATGCGTTTTTCGACAAACTCATCAAAATCTTCAAATTTTGCGATATCAGAATCCCAATTTATTAAATCATTTCTATATCGCTTCATAAATTCGCTTTTGAGTAGTTCTAAGTTCTCTCTTAATTCATGTTCTAAATCATTTATATCAGAAATTAGAATAAAAACACAAAATTTTTCGTCGTCATAGGAATAGATGATATTAAAATTTCTAAAATTTAGAGACTTTATTTCTCCTCCACCAATTTTCTGGGCGATATCTAAGAAGGTAGTAAGGAATCCACTTACAAAATCATCGTCTATTTGATCGTGACCATAAAGAGTTTTTGAGTAACATAGAATCCCATTCGCTCGTATAATAAGTACCTTAGATATCATCAGAGACGTCTAAAATTATTCTTTTAATTAAATAATAGGTAGTTAGATTATTTAAACCAATCTTCTAAAACTATCGTAGTTCAATCTCAGCAAGGAAAAGATCCGCGATTTTAAACCAGTTCTGCTTTATTTCAGCTTTTAAAGAAGATTTTTTTGTGAAATCTTTTCCTTTGTTAAGATGCTTTAGCGCTAACTCATTATATCCAAGTTCTTTATAACATATACCCATTTTAATATATGTTTGGTAAGCGTACCACTCATCTCCTACTGATTTTAGAGCATCTAGAAATTGATTCACAGCTTCTCCATAGTTTTCAAAATACATCAAAATTTCGCCATATGTATCGTGGTACATTCCATTATCCGGATACTTCCTAACGAGATCTTGAATCAAATTTAATGATTCTTCTATCTTATTTAAATATTGCAGCCAATATGCTTTGTAGATTAGTAAATCACTATCATCGGGGGATTCTTTAATTAATTCATTGATAATTTTTAGTCCCGCTTCAGGTTGTTTTACATGTTTAAGCACAGAAGCTTTTTTTAACTTAAGCTCTTTTTCTCGGTTAGGAAAGTCAACCAGTAAATCATCTAGTAAAGATATAACTTCATCAATCTGCCCAAAATAAGCCAATAGTCTGATCTTCGAATTATAAAGATCAAAGTTTTCCCGATCAGCTAGGATTTTCATCTCAACTTGTTTAAGTTCCTCAGTATATTGATCCTCGAGATTTTTAATCATTTTCACCTGAAAAATATTTGACATCTCTTGCCAAATTATTCCTTCTAATTTATCGTAGGTTTCTTTCAATACAATCTCAGATTCTATCTTAAAAGCTAAATATTTAACATATTCAGGTAGAAACACTTCTAATGCTTTATGTAAATTATTATCAAATAACAACGTACAAATCTCATCGATTATTTCTTTAACCGTTTCTTTAATATCTGAAGGCCTTGAAAATAGCTTATCTAAATATGTAATCTTGGTAATGTGGTCCTCTGTAATCGCGCGCATCATTATCTCTAGTTTTTCGTTCTCTTGAAAATAGTAATGATTTTCAGGTGAATCTGTCACTTTAAAATATCTTATGGGGTAAATTTTGTTTTCAACGATTTGATCGATGTAATAGGAGAGAGTATTCTCTTTGATCCCATACTTTAAAGAGAATTCACTTATAGATATGGATTCTGGATATTGATAGGGATGATTAATCGATAAAAATAATAGAATTTTATAGAAATCGTCTTCCTCTTTGAGCATAGGCTTTACCGTGTTATAATCTAATTTCAGAAGATTGTTAAGAAATCTAAATTGAATACCTTCATCCTCAATTTTATGCTTTTTAAAAAAATTTATTGTTATTTTTGTATTGTCATCAATTCTTTTGCTTTCTTCTTCCAAAATCGTTTGTCTATCTAAATCGTAATATTGAAGCATTCCTGAATATTTGGATTTCCCTCCATGCGAAATTCTGTATTCTTTTTTTTCTTCATCCTTTATTACCAATTCTTCATTAATCAGTTGATTCATAGCTTTTGATAAGGAAGATTGATTTATAGAAAGAGGTGCGTTTAGAAAATCAACCCATTTGCAGAAATTATTATTGTAAACCATCCAGAGAATCCAATGGCTATAAATTTTCTTCTTGATAATGATATCAGGGGGATAACTTAATTTTCGTTTTTTTTCCTTAGCTGTTGATAGATTGTGAAATCTTCTGCGACCTTCTGGAGTTATTTCGTAGCGTCCCTTAGATATCTTATTGACATATCCTTCGCTTTGCAGTTGATTTAGGTGTCGTGATAGAGTAGACATTGGTATTTTTAACGGTTCTTGAAGGAAAACGGCCCATTCACATTCATCGTTGTTATATAACATCCATAGAATTATATGTTCATAGTTTTTCCTTCCTGCTAACGAGTGGTCAATAATTTCTTTAGGGGGAAAGTTACTTGAGGACATGGTTCTAATAGAAAGATTTCGTTATTCAATAAAATTAAAAGGAGGGGTTCTATTTAAAGTTTATATTGTGGAACCTTCATGGAAGTCTCAAACCTCCATGGATGTTCAATATTTATAATATTTTAAAACTTATCTCGTAAGAAGAGCATTATTGCTTTTTGACTATGTAATCTATTTTCAGCCTGATCGAACACGATAGATTGAGGACCATCGATAACTTCAGCAGTTTGTTCGTAACCTCTTTTGGCTGGTAAGCAGTTCATAAAAATCGCATCTGATTTTGCCGCTTCCATTATCTGTGAGTTGACTTGGAATGGTGTGAAAATAATCCTTCGTTCTTCTTCTTTATCAATAGGAATACCATAGGACATCCAGGAATCGGTATAGATTACATCAGAATCTCTCGCAGCGTTATAAGCATCATGAACAATATTTACGAATGCCCCAGTTTCTTTTGATATTTTAGAGACTTCATCAAGAACTACTTGTTCAGGTGTGTATTCTGAGCCAACAGGGCAAGCCACATCTAATTCTAAACCAAAAATTGCAGCAATCCGCATTAAATCGTAGGTTACATTATTGTAGGCATCTCCGAAATAGCTTATTTTAAGATTATTCAATCTTCCTTTTTTCTCTTTTATAGTCAAGAAATCTCCCATCATTTGACATGGATGTGCGAAATCGTCAAGCATGTTAATTACAGGAACATCTGCATACTGAGCTAAATCCCACATATCGTGCCTTTTAAACAATCTTGCTGCCATTATGTTAACAAATCTCGAAGCTGCTTTTGCTGTATCGTGTATGTTTTCCTTCTTACCGAGAGGAGAATCTTTGATAGAATAAAATATCGCGTGACCTCCTAATTGTTGCATACCTACTTCAAAAGAGATTCTTGTTCTCAAGGAGGGTTTTTCAAAAATCATTAAAAGCGTTTCTCCTTTTAAAGCAGAAGTAAAGTCTTGAGGATTTGCTTTGAGTTCTATAGCTTTGTTTATAATCTTCTCGATTTCTATTTTTGTAAAATCAGAAATTTTTAATAGATGTCGAACCATTTTACATCAATTTTTCTTTTTATATTTTTAATGAATATATCAGATACTGCTTTATATTTTTTTACTTCAAATCTTCTATTTTATAGTAATTACGATCGTAAGCAAGTTCTACTAACATTTGATGATCTTTCGAATTTAACTTTTCTTTGATTACGCGACTAAGGAACTCACCAAGTCCCGGACCAAGCATAAAACCTTGCCCACACAAACCAACAGCGTTAATATATCCTTCAATACCATCGACTTTACCAATAATAGGATTTCCGTCAGGTGTCATAGGATACAATCCTCTCCAAGTCCTTCTAATTTTGACATTTTTTAATCGTGGTAGTAAATTAACCATTCGTTTTGTGATTTGTGGTAAGAACGAGCTAGTTTCGAAACGATCCAATCCGGGAAAGTTAGGTTCCGGAGTTAAACAGAAGATAATTTTTCCTTCTTTATTTTGATAGAAATAGTAATTTTTTGAATTTCCAAATTTGTCATCCTGAGCCTGTTTGATGTCAATTACCATGGTGGAAAAGAATTTTTTAATGGGTTCAGTGATGCCCGCTTCATGACTTTCTGGAAAAACTGGTAAGTCGATATTTACCATGTTTCCGATATCTCTGGCATGAGCTCCTGCTGCGTTAATTACTTTTTGCGCTTTATATTCAGCTTTATTCGTTTTTATACCAATGATAGTTTTATTTCTCGTAGTAATATCAATGACTTCTTCATTGAAATTATATACTGCTCCGAATTCCTTTGATTTACGATAAAATGCATGTAGCGCTAATAGAGGAGATGAATTTCCGTCCTCAGGACTAAATGTGCCACCTCTCAAATTCTCATCATTTATTCCAGGCACTAATTTTTTTATTTTTTCTGCGTCTACATAGTCAATATTTAATCCGTATTCTTTTTGTTGTTGAACAGTATTTTTTAACATTTTTTCGTGTTCGTCTGTAAACGCAAGAAAGCAATACCCGCCTTGCTCCCACCAAATATCATCTCCAAACAAGTTTTTCCATGAAGCAAATATTTCTATAGATCTTTGACAGAGCCATATCTTGCTTTTAAGTGAGTGAGTTGCTCTGATTCCCCCAATAGCGTGTTTATTATCGCCTTGAGCAACAGAAGGTAATCTATCAAGTATAAGCGTTTTAAGTCCGCTTTTGGCCGTAGCTAAAGCAGTTGGGACGCCTACACTTCCAGCTCCTATGATAATAACATCATATTCCACCAAGATTATTTACCCTCTTTCTTATTTTTTATTCCTGCGAATGCACCCATTGGTACTTCTACAAATAACGGTCGTTTCGTGCCTGGAACAATGTTTTCTGATTTTATCCCTTCTTCTCGGAAAATTCTAGTAATCAGCGAGGTACAAGTTTTTCCCCCACAAGCTCCCATTCCCGCCTTAGTCAATGCTTTTAATTCGTTAAAGTCGCGCACTCCATAACGAATCCATTTGCGTATCTCCCCTACCGATACTCTTTCGCATCTACATACGATAATATCATCATCTGTGTATGATTGCTGATAGATGTCCATAGGTTCGGTATAAAGTGATTTTACGAGCCTAATCCCTACTGCTATTTTTGCGATCTCCGAAGGTAATTTAACTGAGACTAATTGAGTTTTTGGATATTCTTTAAGAAACCTTGCTCTCGTAACTTCATACTCTCCTAAATCACCGTCGTTACTAACAACCATGATTTTACGACCAACATCAATCTTTTCTGAAGTTAATTCTAAAGGAAAAGTAACTACTGGAGAATCTTTATCTTTTCTATAGTCAACCAAAGTGATGGCTAAACCTGGACAAACTGCTACGCATTTTCCACAACCTATGCAATCTTGATCGTCGACAAAATACGGTAATTGAGTAATCAAATCGTCGACGGTCTTAATTTGCTGCTGAGGGCATACAGTCGTGCAAGGATTACACGGAATTTCTTGATTACAATGGAAAAGAGGAAATATGCCTTCTTCCTTATCTACCGTCTCTGTATGGATAGGATCTGGAGGTTTTGTTTTCATTAAATTAGCGAAATTTTCTAGCTCATCTAGATTTTCGGTTATTGGAACTCCAATTTCTTTTAAGATTTTTAGCGCTTCAATTTTCCCGGTAAAAATTGCCGCAGAAGCCTCAGCTATTTCTTGCGCGTCACCCGCAACCCATACATTCATGTTAAATTGTTGCGCTTTATGGTAAAATTCATCTACGGGATCTAATCCAACAGCAATTAATAGAGTATCGCAACCAAATGTTTTTTCGGAACCGGATTCGATATCCCAGTTATCTGTTAACTTTCCAATAGTTACGGATTCAAGTTTATCTTGGCCGTTTGCGGATATGACTGTATGGTTCGTATAAATTGGAACGCCTAACCTTTTTAATTTGTCTTCGTGAACTTTATATCCTCCACATTGATGCATTGCTTCAACTAAACCTACGACTTTAATTCCTGCTTGAATTGCATGATATCCCGCTATTAATCCAACATTACCACCACCAACTATTAACACGTTTTCTGCTGCTTTAACCAAATCTCGATTTACCAAGGTTTGAAAAGCGCCAGCACCATACACTCCAGGAAGCGTGTTTCCGGGAAAAACTAGCATCTTTTCTCTTGCCCCAGTCGCGATTAATAAGTATTTTGGTTTAATTAACGCATACTCGTCCATATTCTTTATAATCCCTACTAATCCGTCTCTGAATATGGCTAAAACTATGCTATTGTTCCAAACTTTCACGGATTCAAGATTCAATACTATTTCTCCTAGTATATTTCCTATCTCTATACCACGCGTACCAGCATATACATCTTCTTGAGAACCAAAAAATTTATGAGTTTGAAGTACTAATTTTCCACCTAATTTTGCCTTATCGTCCACTAAAATAACATTAATGTTATTTTCTCCTAAAATTTTTGTAGCTGAAAGTCCAGCAGGACCTCCTCCTATTACGAGAACTTCAGTGTTAATTATATTTATGTCTCTAACTTCAACGCGATCATCTTCTGGAGGTAATTCTGGTAGACCATTACAACTCTCGATTGTCATACCCTCAGTTAAAAGTGTCATACAAGCTTTGACTGATACTCCATCGACTATTACATTACATTGAGAACATTGACCATTTGCGCAAAAAATTCCTTGAGGACTTCGATCTTTGACATGTTGGCCGAAAACTTTAATATTATTGAGAAAAAGAGCAGAAGATATAACCATTCCCTTAAATCCAATTAATGATTTTCCATCAAATGTAAATTCAATTTCCTTCTTTTTATCTACATCTATGATCGGGTGGTTAT
>JAHQWP010000185.1 GCA_029856235.1 Promethearchaeia archaeon | reverse complement strand
TGCTTCTTTCATTAACTTTTCCAATTCATTTTCCGAAATTTTACCTTTATATTTTCCATCACCTTGCGAAACGATATTATACGCACTCTGAACAAATATCGGAATGTATCTTTCAATCAAACCTGATCTCTTTTCACTTTTTCGAAGATTTGCCTTTCTATTAAGATATACCCTTAGTCTTCTTCCTATTGCTTCAAGACAAAATTTTATTTCTTTGAGTAGATCTTCGTCTTCAGCTAACGCATTCTTCGATTGAGATTTAAACATTAGATGAACATAGGGGCCTGAAACATTGACTATAAGTTTGATTGGCCCCTTTGGAAGATTGTTGTCATAAGTATCTAATTTATAATTTTTCCAATTTACTGACTGAACAGCTTTAGTTATTGCACAATCGGCACTATCTCTTAATTTAGGAGTTCTGTTCACAAAACGTGAAAGTACATCTCTAGAACGTTTAGGAGTATCCAGTTTTTTAGGATCATTACAATAAGCCAATGAAGCTTCGACAACATAAGCCAAACCTTTACCGGAAGTTGGGGGTCTTGTTTCTGCGCTAACGAAATCATCATCTTTCGTATAATTTTCCGTAAAGAACTCAAATACTTCTGGATATGAGTCTTTTAGTACTTCAGTAGATGAGTTTATTTTTTTTTGAATCGTCTGTTGAAATTGATCTGCTTCAATATATTGATCTTTAATATCGACACTGGCTAATATTTTTGAGTTAAAAATTTTTATATCTTCAACTCCAACAGTATCATCTTCTATGGTTTCACTCTCCAACAATGATTTCTGTTTTTCTTTATCCTTTTTTATTTTATCTTGTAAGACTTCAGATGAAGTTTTAAGATTTTCTGAAGGATCGTCAAAATAATCAACATTATCGGATATTTTTAGTCCAATTTCCTTGATAATAGTACTTTCTAAAACGATATCTCCAACGGGGATTGCTGTATCTGTTGGAGGGTTCATATATTTAATGGATTTGAAAGCGTGAAAGAGGGCATTAAATTGATCGTTTGTTAATTCAGAAGGTCTCGCTTTTGAAATTTGAACTTCATTAACCCAATCTTCAAGTTCGGTTCGATTTTTTAATTTTTTAGCTTCAACTAATCCTTCTTTAACGTCAAAAATCTTATCCAAGTTATTTTTGATTTTTTCCCTTTCTTTGAAAATACTATCTATCTCTTTTATTACTCTCTCTATGTCTTTCTCTATTTTTTTTTCGTCTTTTTTAGTTTCAGACTTCTCTATACGTGTTTGATGTTTTTTAATTTCTTTAGTCAATTTTTCTAAACTTTTATCATGTTGGTTATATCTTTCCATAACTTCCCAATAGCTATTTTTCAATTCTTCAGAATCAACATTATATATTATCAATTTATCTCTTGGTTTTGTTGAACGACCAAAAACTCTTTTTTCGAATTTAAAATAATTAATAGCATCGGGTTTTTTCACTAATTTGTTTACAAATCCATTTTTTAGGATCAAAATGGATAACTTGTCTTGTAAATTTCTTTCAGCAATATTTAAAATCTCCTTAGCAGTTTTTGAACTCATTCTAACAAAATTGTCTTGTAGAAAGGCTGAGATTGTTAATTTTTCAGATTTTGTAAGAAGATCTTGCAAATCCCCTATATTAGTTGATGATGGATGTGGTTTTGCATATTTTGGTTGTTTAGGAAAACTTGATACTAATCTTCTATAAATCCATTCTTTTCCAGTAGGATCAATAAAAATTAATGTTATATGGGGATTTAGTAGTGCCGTTTCCTTAATATATGTATCAACATATCCCCTAACATATTTTACATTTAAATAATTTAATTTGATATAAGTCCCGTGGAGAAATTGACTATCTACTTCAGTTGGGCGAACTAAATATTTCTTTTCGTTCTTTGAAGTTGTAAAAAATTCTGAAACCGTAGCATAGATAGAATCTTTAGATTTTGATACGGCAACAATGGGTTTCCCAGTTGTATTTTGAGCGTCACTGAATGCACTTGGAGCACCAAAGCCTTGACTTCCGCGAGTTTGCTTCAATTCAAGGCTTTTTGAAGAAGCTAGATATTTTCCAAACTTACGTAAATCTCCTTTATGCATACCTATACCGTTATCAAACATTTCAAAAGTATAACTCATAACATTCTTTTGTGATAACTCTGATGTTAAAAAGGATGCAGCTTCAGATTCTCTTAACCGAATTATAACAAGGGGCTCAATATCAACAATGGGTTCAACTGGCTTAAGAATTTCGTTCATATCGTCAATTATTCGTTTTACTTCTTCCTCAACCTCAATT
Organism: Promethearchaeia archaeon; assembly: GCA_029856235.1. Taxonomy (GTDB): domain Archaea; phylum Asgardarchaeota; class Lokiarchaeia; order Sigyniarchaeales; family SOKP01; genus SOKP01. The sequence goes on along the minus strand of JAHQWP010000185.1, from coordinate 15,141 downwards.
TCCTCTTGATCAATAATTTCTCCAGATTCTTCCTCCTTATCTTTAAAAACAACTAAATCTGTCTCGGAAGGTTCTGTAGGTGCTAATCCAATTTCTTGCATTAATGCTATTTTCGCTTCATTATTGAGAGGTTGATCGACTTCATCTTTTCTCGCTTCCTGAAGGATGGATAAATTCTCTAAAGACAATTCTTGATCAAGAGAAAATTGAATTCTTGAATCTCCGTCCTCTAATTCTTTCCATTGAAAGTCTTCTATCGCGTCTAACGCATTATCCAGGAATTCTGAAGCATATTGTTGGTGTTTCCAATACCCAAACTCAAAACCCACTAACTGCGTGCGCTTTCTCATAAACTGGGCAATTGTACCTTGCTTTATTCTACCTTCTTCATCGGAGGACATTTTACTTTCACATTTCCAATTTTTTTATACTAAGATTGATATCTAACTAATTATACTTAATTTTATAGATATTATAATTAATATTGCACGAATAATCTTATTCTTACGCAATTCAATCGATTTTTCAAAATGTATTTGGTCAATCATTTTGAACAGAAATTGATTTACTATTTAAATCTTTTCTTTAAGTGAAAAAATTTATTAAAGAATAATAGACTAATTGTTAACTTCTCTTTTTCTATAGTTTTCTAAAGCAACATCAATGATTTTTGATGCTACATATCTTTTAGTATGTTTATCAATATGTGTTATATGCTTCTCTTTATTTACTATGTATACTTCATTATCCTTACTATTAAAACCAATATCACTTCGTCCCACATCGTTAGCGACGATTAGATCGGCCTCAGATTTTAAAAGTCGGTTGTAAGCGCGATCAATTAAATCGGAACGGGAAACATTAATCTCTGCTTTAAACGCAATAATAAAGGTTTTATAGTCTTTTCTTCGCGCTACACCTAATATTTTAGGAGTTAATTGCATATTAACTTTCAATTCTTCTACGTCATCAGAGGAGATTTTTCCCTCAACATGCTCAGTAGGTTTGTAATCAGAAATCGCTGCTGCGGAAATAAACATGTCATAGTTTGAATAAGATAACTCATCTTTAATAGTTTTTATAAAATCATCAGCGGATTCGACATGAATAGTGTTGATATAGTCTGGAATCTTCACCATACATTCACCTGCCACTAATAGTATTTCAGCACCTCTCGCTGAAGCTTCTTTAGCAAGTTCGATACCCATTCGCCCAGAAGATTTATTTGACAAATATCTTATATCATCTATCGCTTCACGACTTGGACCAGCAGTTATTAGGATTTTTTTGCCTTCGAGATCTCTTGTCGTGATCAATAAATCTAAAACTTTATCAATTACATCCTCCAGTTTTGAGATTTTAGCCTTTCCTTCAGATATTCGTGGTCCTAATACATCAATACCATGTTCTTTCAGGATTGATATATTTTTTTCAATTATAGAATGATACATGCTTTCATGCATAGCTGGAACTATCATTATAGGTATAGAGGATCCAAAAGCAGTTGAAACCATTGTGGTAACTGGGGTGTCATCAATGCCGTTAGCAATTTTGGATATTGTATTTGCAGTCGCTGGACAAACTAATATTAAATCTGCTTTACCGCTCGCATTAGGTCTATCTCCCGCTAAAAATACATGTTCAACAGCTCCAGTTAATTTAGTAATTACAGGATTCCCTGTTGCCCAGTGCATTAAGGAGGGTTCTATCAATTCTGTAGCTGCTTTTGACATACAAGGAATTACTTCAGCCCCTAAGCGCATTAATTCCCTCGCAATTACAGGAGCGTTGATTACTGCAACTGAACCAGTTAAACACATACATATAGTCTTTCCTCTTAATATCGTCCCTTTACTTTCTATAATGTCCTTGGAAGGATGACGTAATGGATGTTTTACCATCGTTCTAAAGTTATTTTTAATTAATATGTTTAATAGAAACATGTGTTTCATTTAAAAATATTGCAATTCTTTAACTCATTTTCTAAATAAGATGATTATTTTTTTATTTAGACTCCATAATATTTATATTGGTATAAAATTAGACTTCTTCTTCGATCATTTTTAGTTTTAAATTAAGTTTCGCGCTATAATTCAAAATCTTATTATAGAATTCTTGACTGATAGGTTCGTTTAGATCTAAGTTTAAAATTTTGGAGAACTGTTTACCATAATAGCTGTTTCTCAATTCAGACATATTATAAATATTAATATCTTGTTCAGTAAATCTATATACTAGTGATTGTTCAAATTCTTCCTTTCTGATTTTTAGTATCCCATTAGAATATTTTACAAATGGAGTGTGCAGCATCTTTTTAATGTCAAATATAGCGGTACTTCCCATTTCTCCTTCTTTAAGAATTTTTCTAATAGTTGAATGAACTTTATTCATAAATTTTATTCTGAATTCATCCAGACTACTAACTTCAATTAGTAAGTCGTTAATTATTTCAGTATACGGTAAGTCTATTCCAGCTAATTCCGTAGATAGATTTAACAGAATTATGAATTGATTTGTATACTTTTCTGGATTGGTTTTGAGAGTTTCATAAATATACTCTTTCTCCCTATATATGAAATTATACAAAAACTTTCTAAATGCTTTTAAGAACTTACTATAATTTGGGATAAAAAATTTATTAGGATTGTCTACTGCAACCTCATACGCTTCAAATGGGCTTGTTTTCTTAATAAGAACAGACTTAATTAAACCTAAAGGATAATATCCTTCGATAAATGCTATACCTTTCTCAATGCTGCTAACAGCGTCCTTGAATGAGCATTTTGTGATAACATTAATTGTTTTAATGATATTTCCTTCGATTTTTACAGGTGTCTTTTGACAATAGCACAAATCAAATGGCTTTAAATCATGGTACAGAGAATTATTTTGATCGGGGATAATAATTTGAGCTCCATAAGCATTTACTAAACTACCTTGTCTCGGTTTACTAGCTAAATCCCACTCAATGATCATAAGATCGTTAATATCGGAGTAGTCTTGATCAATATCGTAGTTATATTCAATAGGTTTGCTTATAAGTGAGAACATATCTATGTAATTAATTTCATAATCATTATCCTCGCCCCAGAACTGTTTTTTGTAATAAAAAATATCTGGAAAGTTATGTAAATCGTCCAAAAACAATTCTTTTATTATTAAATAATTAACTCCTATTTCTGAAGATTTAATAGTAGAGTCATTTATTCCATAAAATCCAATATGGTTTATGATATAATGGTAGGCAGGATTCTCAAGATTCTCTCTATTGTGATTTACGATATAGGTATTTCTTTTCTTTCTAAAATCAATTTTAGATTTTTTAATATAATACTTCTCCTTAAGAAGTCTGAGAAAGGCGAACTTCTTTAGATATACTTTTTTTTCTAATTCCTTTATTTCGATCTTATAAGATTTATATTCATCGAAATACGAGGTTTTTGGAATTTCGAACACCTCGAATTGCTTCTTCATCAACTTTAACTTATCAATCACACTGAAGTTCTCAATCTCATTTTTAAAATAGTGAATAATTTCAACTTTAAATGATTCAAAACTCTCTGAGGTAATAAATTCTTTAAAAAGTGGATTGAGCCTAACAAGAGCTTCATATTTCCTTTTAATAAAATACATCGAGAAATATCTCTCGTTAAAATCCTTTGAATTAGCCATTTTTAATAATTCTGTAATTAAAGATTCAACAAATGATTCACTCTGAAATTCATAGAAATCTAATAATTTATCGGTATAATCAATTATTCTTAATATCTCAAAGAAAGAATATTTTGAAGTAGATTTAAAAAATAATCTTATCCCTTTTTCTATGTAATGATTATATATGAGGATGTAAGTAACTAAATCATTACTATATGCAGATTGCAAGAATTCAAAGAATTCAATGAATAAATTATTTGTAATTGCTGTTTTTAAATACCTTTCAATTATTGGCTCACAATCTTGCTGATTTATAATGGCTTTATTTAAATAACTTAAACCTTCTACGCAATTATTGCTGTTAATACATGCATTCGCTAGCTTTAAATAATTCGTACTCTTTTTTTTTGAGCCATAATCCTCTGAAGTTAAATTAAACTTGTCAATATTTTCTACGAGCTTCAAAGAAATTGATGGTTTAAGCATAGTTAAGAGTTTTATTAGATGAATGCATATTTTATCATCAATTTCACTGTGTATTAAAAAATTGGGGCAATCGTGAAAAATTTCGTTCTCATTTTCATTCTCATTTTCATTAATGATTAAATGATATTCGCGTTCATTATCTAAAATGATTGCTCTAACTTTTATTGGAACATCTTCTAAAGAAATTATATTAATTTTACTTCTTGGGAATTCAACTGATTTTTTATATAACTCCTTTCCAAATCTTTCAATTATTATTTCTGAAAGCAATTTTTTAGTCATATTTTTAAAATCTCGATTTTATAATCTCTGACATTAATTTTGGAAATTCATTCCAATCTTTAATTGTCAAAAGTTGCCCTCCCGCGATTTTTACCATCTTTTCCGCTTCTTTTAAATTAAAGGATGATTCTGGAGAGACTAAAATGAAATCTACATTTAAAGAACGAAGTTTCCTTAATTCTTCGTTAGCTTGTTGAATATCAAATATCTCCGCGTCAGTAAAAAGAACATTTAATTTCTCACGAGAGCTAGAGTTTTCTTTAAATTGTTTATTTGCCCATTCTAAAGCGCTTTGAAGCCGGGTACCCCCCTTTGCAGAAACCATAAGCAATTCATCTGCTAATTTTTCCATATCTACTTTTTCAGACAAATTTTTTAATACATGCGTATCTGACTCGAAAAAAGCAACTCCAATTTCATCTTTTCGCATACCATAAACTAGCATTGTCACACAAATAGCCATATACGCAAGTTTATCACCCGTCATTGAGCCACTAATGTCAAGTTCAAAGCAAAACGAGCGTAATCCCTTTGCTGTCTCGTAAACATAGAAATCATCGTAATTTATGTGATCTAATTTTTTCCCTTTTTCTAAAAGATTAAATATTGTTTCTTCTAAATCAATATTTTCAAAATCGTCTCCTATAGTGTATGGCCGCACTAGATTGATAGGTATAGTTCCTGTTGTTGCGCTTCCTAAGCGAGCTCTTGAATAATATATACCTAAATCGATTAGCATTTTCTTCGCTAATTCTTTCACTTTTATTTTTACTTGTTCGGGTAAATTGCTCCTGTGGATAAACCATTGTCTAAGAAGATTTTCACCACTTCCAGCAGATAAGCAAGAAATTACTTTATCTTGTCCCTCTTTTCCTCCAATTTGTTGAGCACTTTTCAAAGATTCAGTCAAGTCAAAATGACCAAGAGCTCCTAAAGCATCTCTGTTATCGTTAGCTAGGGCACTGCTTAGCAATTCTTTAATTCTTTCACTATTTAACTGATCACGGAGTTGTTCCATCAAATTGCTAACTCGTTGAAAATCTGCAATATTTTTTTCAACCATTTTTTTTAGCAACTGATAATTTGGTTCAAGTAACTCGTATATTTCTTCTTCGGACATATTTAAATCCTCCCCGATCCTTTTAATATCTTCAGAATCAGGTTCCATTCCGATCTTTCTTAAGAATTCTGTGGCGTTTTTTAATTGATCAGCAGTTTCACAAGCCTCTAGCGTTTTCGATACTAAATCGGGTAATTTTTGGGACATTTTTTGACCACAGTGCATATTAGGACAACTATTCATTAATTGTTGTATTTGATGAGATAGCGATTTAAATGCTTCAAATTTTATATTTTCATTATTCGCCTGAGTTATTGCATTCTCAAGAGATTGATTAAATAGATCATTCCAAGATTTACTAGCAAATGCATTTTTTGTCAAACTCTCTAACGATAGATTCATTTGTGAATTTGATAATTGTTGATTAAGGCTTTTTAGCAACTCTTCTCTTAGATTGGTACCAAAATATTGATCTAACGAATCTGCTAAACTAAAATTATGTTCAAAAGAGGATTGTTGTAAAGAATCATTTAAAATATCATCTAGATCAAAATTAGGGATTTCACCTAAAGTTTTCGCAGCGTTAAATAACTGGTCTAGATTTTTAAGTTGATTTTTAAGTTGATTTTTCGCATTTTGGATTTGATCTTTTATGCTTTGATTATCCGTAGTCTCATCAATAAATTTAATAGATTTTAAAAGATCATCTAGTTTATCGGAATTTAATAATTTAGACAAATCTTCAGTAATATTTTGATTATTTAGTGCTTTGCTTGCTAATTTTTCCCATTCTCTTATTGATTTTTGCTGAATTAAATCGTTTAAACCTAGATTCGAGCCTGCTTTTAAATCTTCGGGATTCAAGGAGTTAATTTTCTGTTCTAACCTTCTTTGTGCTTCTTGAATCAAATCTTCTAAGGAAGATATTTCTTCTTTGTACAGTTCTGAGTCGTCGTTACAAAATTGTAATGCGGACTTATATGGATCTTCATCGCGTTTAGAGTTTAACTCATCAAGAAATTCTTCTAATTTTTGGATTTTGTCCGTATCTATTGATTTTGTCATCTCAATTTCATCAATCATTTCTTGAAGTTTGTCCAATTCTGATTGAATATCGGTTTCTAGAAACTCTTCAGCAGACTCGCTTTCGCCATACTCATCACCGTTAAAAAAGGAATTCATGATATCCTTTTTATAATTTGGAAACAAAATCTGAAAAGCAATATCTTTCGCTAACTCTTGATTATCAGGGAAGGAGGTAACAGTACTAATTTCAATATAATCATTTGGTGTCACCAATCCCTTACGATAATATCTCGATAAAATTAATTTAGGAATGGATAATACTTGACGTGAAGAGGGAATTTGCACAATTTCTCGGTGTCTTCGCATTTTTCGAATGAAATCAACAGCAAATTCACACGGATTTTCAGGAAAGACTCCCATAAAATTACTTTTTACCTCCTAAACACCTAATGTTTTATGAACAATACTATCAATGATGTTTTCAACTTTTGTACCCGGTTTTGGTTTGATGCTTCCTAATAACACATTTTGTGTAACTTGTGAAAGGTATTCATGGATTGACATCTTATCTTTTAGTTCTCCTCTTTTTTCTAAAGTTTTTCTACGAGCTAATAGTTTAGCAATCGCAATTCCAGCTCTAATAGAAGCAGGTATTTCAATGTCTATTTTATTCTTTCTCGTTTCATTTATGATTGAGTATATCAATTCTAATTCAGATTCCTCTATAACAAAATGTTCGGGTAAATTTATTCTTATTATATCAAGTTCGGTTGCTTTATCTGGATAGGATAATTTAATCCATACTTTTATTCTATCCTTTAATGCTTCAGATAACCGGTGAGTTCCTGAAAGCTCTTCCGGGTTCATTGCAGAAATAAAAAAGAAATCTTTATCAGCCTTAATTCTACCCAAATGAGGGATACTAATTGATGCTTCCTCTAGAGGTTCTAATAAGGTATTTTGCGAGTATTCAGTAGCTCGATTTATTTCATTTGCTAAAAAAGTTCCACCTTCCAACATAGCTCTCAAAAGAGGACCAGGGTTAAAAGCTTCTAATACAAATCCCTTTTTCAATGTAATAGCCGGGTCAAAACTGCCTATAAAATGGCTAGGTTTTATAGATTCATCCATTGTTAACCAATTAAAATTCTTATTTTTATTTTCCTTAGCACGTAACCTAGCAAAATAACGACATAGAATTGTTTTTCCTACACCGGGCGGCCCTACAAGGGCAGGAAATAAACCCGTTGCTTCTGCGTCTCTAAGTAGTTCTAAAGCTTTACCATATTGTCCTGATAAAACAATATCTATCTGTTCCTCTGATATATTTTTGATAAGTCGTTTATTAAATAGTTCCTCAAATTTTTGTTTATCTATCATCTCAAATTCTACCGGAATAATGGTTCTAAATATATTTTATTTATGATTATAATAATTGTTAATTTTTAATCTATATTTTTATATAGTATAAACAGTACAAAAAATATTTTGATCTTTGCTAAAAATTTGACGCCACATACTCAACCCCATCCTTTCTTAAAGTGGGCTGGAGGTAAAAGGCAACTAATTCCACAAATGAATATTTTTTTTCCTAAAAATTATAATAGATATATTGAACCTTTTATTGGTGGTGGAGCTGTTTTTTTTCATTTACTTCCTGATGACTCTATCATATCAGATAATAATCCCGATTTAATTAATTGTTATAGGGTCGTAAAACAAGATGTAGAGGGTTTAATTAAATCTTTAAAGATTCATAAATACGAAAAAGATTATTATTATGAAATTCGAGCTCTCGACCGAGATCGTAAAAAATATGCTGAATTATCAGATGTTGAGAAAGCATCGCGATCAATTTACTTAAACAAAAGTGGATACAACGGTTTATATCGTGTTAATAGTAAAGGTTTCTTTAATGTGCCTTTTGGAAGACATAAAAATCCAAACATATGTGACGAGGAAAATTTAAGAAAGGTAAGTCAAGTTCTAAAGAATGTTAAAATATATTTAGGATCTTTCGAAATATGCTTAGATTTTGCAGAAAAAAATGATTTCGTTTACTTAGACCCGCCTTATTATCCACTTTCTGACACTGCTTTATTTACAAGTTATACTAAAAAAAGTTTTGATAGATCTTCACAGATTAAATTATTTGAAGTGTTTAAGGAACTTAATAATAGAGAGTGTAATATACTGTTGAGTAATTCCTATTCCGATTTCATATTAGATTTGTATAATGATTTTAAAATTGTTACATTGAAAGCCAAACGAAATATAAATAGCAATTCAAAAAAAAGGGGATTAATTAAAGAAGTGTTAATTCTGAATTAAGATATATAATGCTCAATTATAACAACTTTTATTTAGTTTTATAATAATATTTAAATTTAATACAAAGTGTTTATTCAACTTTAGTAATTACCTATTTCGTTGAAATATCATGCAAATAGAACAAATTTCTCCATCTGATTATAAGGATCGCATTTTAAGAATGAAAAAAGAAGTTGTTTCCCAACCACATGAACTCTGCATAGAAAGAGCTAAACTCTTCACTGAGTCGTATAAAACTACAAAAAGTGAACCCCAGAACATCAGGTTTGCAAAAGCTATGTACCATGTATTAACGAATATGACGATAAAAGTTTGGGATGACGAATTTATTGTTGGAAATCGATGTACTAAATTTGTTGGAACGCCTTTATATCCTGAAGTACGCGTTGATACAATTGAGCAAGATATTAACCTTTATAACAATCGAGAAACTCAACAGCTATTACTTTCAGATGACGATAAACAAATCATAATCGAAGAAATTATATCATATTGGAAAAACGAAGAAGAGACCACCAAATCCAGATTTGACTCTTATTTAAATCCCGAATTAACCGATCTCATGCTAAATCTACTTTATGTCGTGGATACAAACATAACTAACGGGACGGGGCATTTCTTCCCAGGACATCAAAACGTGTTAAAAGCGGGATTTAACGGTTTAATTCAGAAATCGAGAGAAAAGATGAAAGAATTTTCAAAAGATCAAAAGAAAATGGATTTTTTGGAGTCAGTTATTATTGTTTTAGATGGTTCTAAAGAGTTTATTCAAAGATTCTCAATATTGGCAACTGAATTAGCAGAAAAAGAAGGAGATAGTAATCGAAAAAAAGAACTTTATGAAATTGCCGAAATTTGTTCTAATATTTCTGGTAACCCACCATCCTCATTTAAAGAAGCCTTTCAATTATTGTATTTCACTCACATCATTGCTGGTCTCGAAGATGGAGGTTTTGCTATTAGTATAGGACGTATTGATCAAGTTCTCTATCCTTTTTATTTTGAAGATAAAAAAAAAGGGATTATAACTGATGAAGAAGTACAATTTTTAATTGAAAGTTTTTATTTGAAGCTTTCAACTCTATGGAACTATGTCCTCCATAAAGGAATTATAGCTGCAGAAGGACCCCCTCTTACTGCAAATTTGACGATAGGAGGCGTTGATGAAGAAGGAAATGACGCTACTAATCAATTGTCGTATCTATTCTTAGATTCGTACAAAAAGCTAAAAACGGTTCAACCTACTTTTTCTGTTCGCGTTCATAATAAAACTCCAGACGATTTACTTGTAAAAACAGGAGAAGCTATTAAATCAGGAGCTAGTATTGCATTGTTTAACGATACTGTTATGATTCCAGGTCTTAATATTCTTGGTTACACTTTAGAAGATGCGCGTGATTATGCACCAATAGGATGTGTAGAACCAGCACATACTTATAAATCTTTTGGATGTACAAACGCCACTCAATTAAATATCGTGAAGTGTTTAGAATTAACCTTGAATAATGGGACAGATATGTTTACAAGAAGGGCATATGGAATTGAAAACACAAAAAAACTCTCTTCATACCAAGATTTATGGGACGAGTTTTCGAACCAACTTAGCTTTTTTGTTAAAAATTTGGTAGAAACGATGTCTTTCCTTGAAAAAGCTATTTCTGAGCTCAATCCACAACCCTTTTTATCCGCAACTATCGACGATTGCATTGAACAGGGGTGTGATATCACAAGTGGAGGCGCAAAATATGATTTCACTACGACTCAACTAATTGGTTTATCTACGGTTGCCGATTCTCTTGCTGTAATTAAAAAAATGGTCTACGAGGAAAAATTATTTTCTTTAGAGGAATTGATCAAGATAGTTTCAAAGAATTACCGAGGTACTTATAATGGGAAGAAGGGAGAAGAAATAAGACAAACCTTTATTAACAAAGTCCCTAAGTTTGGAAACGATAACGATTATGTTGATCTTATAGCTCATGACGTAGCAGATTTGTTCTGTAAGGAAATTCTTAAACATAAAAATTATAGAGGTGGAAAGTACCATCCCGGAATATATTCTACTGCTTTTCATATGGCATTTGGAGTTTTTACAGCAGCCTCCGCTGATGGAAGGAAGGCAAGAGAACCTCTTTCAAATGGAGTTGGTCCAACCAACGGAAGGGATAAAAATGGTCCTACTGCGATACTTAATTCAATTATGAAGCTGGATAATGAGTTAATAACGAATGGAAACTCGGTAATATTAGCCTTTCATCCAAACACACTAAAGATAGAATTGTTCCTTCCACTCATTAAAACCTATTTTGAAGAAAATGGAGGATATCACATCCAATTTAACGTAGTTGGAAAAGAAATTCTATGTGATGCTCAAATAAATCCAAAAGAATATCAAGGTCTAGTTGTACGGATCGCCGGTTATTCCGTGTTATTTACAGAATTATCTAAATCCGCACAAGACGAGATTATTGGTCGAACGGAGTTTTAATTGGATTCAAATGTATTTCATATATTTCTGGAATCAAAATCATAAAAATTTTTAGTCTACTATTATTTTTTATAGTATTATTAATGATAAAAAAGGGCCTGTAGATCAGTAGCAGATCGCTTGGTTCGCAATCAAGAGGTCACGGGTTCAATTCCCGTCAGGTCCACTAGAAATTCTAATAATTTTTTGAAAAATATCTAATTCTCTTAAAATCTTAATAATTGAATAATATATGAGTTTAATCGGTGCCTTCTCCAAGCCCCAATTGCGAAATCATCATTTTTTTTAGTTCTAACTTATTTTTAGGCAATCCAAACATGTCTGCGTACTTATCAGTTGTGCTTAATTCAGCCGATCTTCCCTTTTTTATAGCTGTTATTAAATCATTATCTAATAAGTATTTTACATGCTCGTAAGCCCCACTACCTCTTATTTTAATAACTGTTGACTTTAAAATTGGCTGTTTCAACGCGATTACCGTAAGTGTTCTGAGGTAGCGCTCAGCAATAGCACCTCCCTTAGCAAATTTGGAAACTGTTTCTGTAAGTTCAGGTCTTAGCTGCATTTGATATTTTTCTCCAATTTGAGCAACAATTAAAGCACCTTCACGTTCTAAGTAGTCAAAAGCAACAACTCGTACAAGTTCTTCGACTTCTTTTTTCGGGATTTCTAATTTAGTGGATAATTCCTCTATATCTAAAGGCCTACCTGCGGCATAAAGAGCGCCTTCTATGAGATTCCTTCGAAGTATTTTTAATTGCAATTCCAATTCTTCTTTGGTGAGCTCTTGAGGTAATTGAGATTCGGTAATATCGTCGCTTTCTAGACCAGTTTCTTGTTCGTTTAAACCTTCTTCTGAGGAATCGAAGCTTATTGAATCTTCCTTCTCAACATTAAATTCTTGTTCAACTATTTCTTGATTATCATCTTCTTCAAAATGATCTTCAAGAAATGCTTCTACAGTTTCTTCTAGTTCTCTATCTATTTCATTAATCTCAATATCCGTTTCTTCTTGAATAGTCTCTTCTTCAATATTTTCGTCTATAGGTAAAGCTTTTTCGGTTTCGGGTTTAATTTGATTTTCTTGTATTTTTTCATCTTTTTCGTTCAGTTTATATCACCAAAAATCAGTATTATAGTTTAACTTTTTAAATTTATTGAAAAGTTCTTAAAATCATCATCCTGATACAATTCTAACTTATTACCCGTCGAGAGGAACATTAAGGCTAGAAACATACGTACAAAAGCAAATTTCTTGCCAATTTCGCTCTCTTCTTCGGAATTTATAATTTTAGCTATTTCAAAAAAAGATGTTTCCTTATCGTCAAGTTTTATCTTGGATTTGATGCGATTAAACCAAGATTCATGCAATTCTTCTACAGTTTGATCCCTTCCGCTGATATGCTTTAAAAGTTCTTTTGGTAGTTGAGCTTTAGATTTCACTTGAATTCGCTGTTCTTTTAATTCATCTCTTCTCATTCTTCTACGCTTTAGTTTCTCTTTGTTTTGCATTGTTTCAATTATAGCGGACCTCATAGCATCAAACAATTCATCTTTAGTAGATATCAACATTTTAGGTTGAATAGGTTGAGCTAAAGTTTTAGGTATTGATCTACCATGTCTTTCCCTAAAACGTTCTAGCTCTTCTTTTTTCTGAATTTGTTCTTCTTCTCGAATTATACTAGATATTTTGTAGTGATGCAAAACTGCAGAGGTTTTTAGAGCAATTCCTGAAATCTTGTAATTGATTAAATCTTCGTGAAGCATATTATTAAAGAATTTATCTACTAATGAGGATAAGTCATAAAATGCAACATTGGACTCTTTCGCTATTTCTGGATCCAATAAGCTAGAATAGGGAGGTTTTTGCCAAAATTTTAGCTCCATCTTTTCTTTGTGGAGTAATGCAGGATCCTCTTCTACACCAGCAATCAATTCCTCTTCTAATTCCTCTTCCACATCCTCATCTTCTTGAGTTCTATCAACAAATTCGGGGTGAGATGAAATTTTTTCTATAAGCTTTATAATTTCATTCTTCTTAGATTTAGTAGGAATTTTTATATGATTCTTGCTTGCAAAATCTCTTAATTCTTTGACTGTCCATTCACTAAAGTTATATTTTTTCTCCTTACTTTCATTCTCTGGAACGTTTATACACCTTTTTCCTATAATTCTTAATTTTCTTCAATATTAGTTGGCACATCCGGGAGTTCAAGTAACCTTTTCGCTTCTTCTTCTAAATCTACGCTAAAAATGTCGGTTATTCCACTTTGTTGCATAGAAACGCCGTAAATTCTATCTGCGTTAACAATGTTCTCCTCTCTATGGCTGATAACCATAAATTGTGCTTGTACAGCAAATTCCTTTATGACCATGGAGACTCTGTGAACATTGGGCGAATCGAGGGCTGCATCAATTTCATCCATCACATAAAAAGGAGCAGGATAGAACTCTTGCACCGCAAAGATGAACGAGAGAGCGACGAGCGTTTTTTCACCTCCGCTGAGAATTTCCAAACTCGAGATTTTTTTCCCTCGAGGTCGAGCTTCTATGCTTACACCCCCCTCAAATGGTTTATCAGGGCGGTCTAGTATCATTTTCGCTGAACCTCCCGGGGAGAGTTTCTGGAAAATGCGTGCGAATTCTCGATTTATTTCGTGATATGCTTTCATGAAGGTTCGAGTCTTTTCCAATTCGATTTTATCGATCGCGTCGAGAATTGATTTCCTTTCGCGCTGAATTGTTTGTCTTCTCATATCGATCTCGTCAAAACGTTCCTTAACGGTGTCAAATTGTTTTATTGCCTTTAAATTGACTGGTTCTAAAGCTTTTTTCTTGTTATCGGCTGTAGAGATATCTGATTGCAATCCAGATTCAGATAAATCGGCTGTAACTGGAGGTAAGGCCCCAAAATCTTTAGAACGTTGATACAAGGTTTCTATTTGGTCTGTTGTTATGATTTTTTTAGATTCATAATTATTTAGCTTAGAATTTTCCATCGAGTGATCGGCTTTTAAATCATTTATCTGTTTTTGGTAGTTCTTTTGCTTTTTCCATGATAAATCCTTTCCCTGAATTTCCTTGTTTATTTCTTCTTGTTTAATATTCTTTTTAGCGTCTTCTTGTTTCAGTTCGAGTTCAATTTTTTCGATGTCTTTTAGTATAGATTCGATCTGTTTTTCAGTGGTCTTTACATCTTCATTTAGTGAAAGAATTTTTTGTTCTCTTTCCTTATTTTTGTTTAATTCGTTAAGCTTCGCTTGAGATTTTTGAAGATCTTTATTAAGTTTATTTAACTCTTTCTGTGCTTTCTTTTGGCTCTCTAGCTCTTTATTTTTTTCTTCTCTTAAAGAATCTATTATAACTTGCACATCATCGACCTTCTTTTGCAACCCTTCAACCTGAGAATTTAAATTTTCTATATCAATTTTACATTGGTTAACGCTATTGTTTGCTTCAACATTTTCTTTAGTTAATTCATCAATTGAATTGATAACCATCATTACATTCTCAAGTGCTCTTAATTTATCCATTGTTATTTCTAATTTCTTATTTTGCTCGTCGATTTGTGCTCTAAGTTTTTCAATATCTTCCCAAAAAGTATTTTTTTCTAAATCTTTACCCTCAATTTTCACCTTTATAGCATCCTGTTCAAGTTTAAGGCCTTTTATGTTTTCTTCAGTAGTGGTTATAACACTTTTCTTATCGTCAATAGTAACATTCAGTTCTTGAATATTCTTTTCAATTTCAACAATATTTTCATAATAGGTTTGAATTCCTTGAAGTTCTTGTAAATTTGTTTGTAAATCGTCTA
>JAHQWP010000184.1 GCA_029856235.1 Promethearchaeia archaeon | reverse complement strand
GTTTACAACGACATACTTAGGGGAGATACTAGCCGATATTAAGAATAGCACCAACAATAAAGAATTCGTTGTATCGGCTAATTTAGAAAATGGTGAGACAAGAGAATTGGACGAATCTCTCTGGATCGAAGGAAATCTTATTGTCGATTACGGCGGCGAGCTAAAAAGTGAGTTTTCAGAGCCTTTCAGCCTGATTTTTGAACCAGAGATGGTGAAAGAAGGGGTAAGCATACCTTTAGACCAAGTTTCAGTCAAGGCAAACTCCTATCTGGGTAATATTATTGATCCTCTTAAGCCAGTACACGCACTTATCTTTCCTTATAGTCAGCACTTCATTATTAAGCAAGACCTGCCAAAGTACGCGATCAAAAATCAAAAGGACTTAAATCTTCAAGCAAAAACCTTCCTTAGTGGGACTGGATTTAGAGCCATGTCAGGTGACGATATAAAAAAACCCATATATGGAATTTTCTTAATTTCTTACCTAATACTTTCAGCTGTAATTATATATTTACTATTACGACTTTACGTATTTGGGTAAAAACCTCATTTTTTATTTTTCATTAAATTCTTAGCAGCTGCCAATCCTGTAAGGATCGCAATGAGTATTCCAGAAGGACTATATACCCATTGACTAGCATTAGACGTCCCTACTAAAGATGTTCGTTTGATAAAAAATACCCTTTTCCCTGATTTGGCAGAACTGGAGCCTTGTTAGGTTGTTTGTTTTCCCTTTGCCCAGCACTACATGGCTGATAGCCCTGGTTGCCGTACATATATTAAAAATCGTAATGATATGATCGGCTATTATAATAAAATGGCAGACCGGAAAGGAATGAATACATTTTCTTCTAAAATCTTAAAGAAACTTCTTTTTATTGGAATATCTCTTCCTATCTTATTCTCAATATTCCTTCTTACTTTGTTAATTCTACAGGTCTAATGGCAGAATAATGTTTTTATAGAATGAGCTGACAAAAATGTTAAATATGACCGGTAATAGAAAAATAAAAAATATTTGTAATTTTATTCTCTAATATGGTTGTTCCACAGATACTAAAAGCACCACTAAGATTATGGAACAATCCCATTTTAGCATCTGGAATTGAAATTCAATCGTGGTGGAATTTAGACTTTCGAAGTTAAAAGGAATTGTGAATCTTTAGAGCAGCTTGACGACCATCTCTTACTGATTCGATTATTGTATAGTTCTCAGGATACTCTGAATACCAACGACCACCTGAAACAATAGATTTTGATATCTCCTCATTTTTTTTGTCAAAGGGTGCCGTTAAATAAATATAATCATAATTTTTTGCTAGTTCAATTAATTGTTCTTGTTCATTGAGTTCCCATCTAAATTTAAAATTGATTTCGTCTGAGATCATAAAACTAAGCTCTTTTTGCAGTATGCTATCATCTATCATATTTCTCTCAACATATTTCAACAGTCTCCCTCCTGGTTTATCCTCCTTCTCAAAACAATCTAAGCGATATCCTAATCGTACGAGAAAATAAGCACAAGTTAATCCTGCGGGACCAGCACCAATTATTGCGATCTTTTTCCCTATAATTGGCGAGTAATAATTTGGCCATCCATTAGCATTAGTATATGATGCAACCCATTTATGTAATTCTTGTATCGGCATCGCATTCTCTGTAAAAGTTTTGCGATAGCATTGCTTTTCACAGAATGATTCTGGAGAACAAATATAACCACAAATTTCAGCTATAGGATTTGATTCCCTGATTGCTTTAGCCGCCCCATTAAAATTACCTGCTTCTATTCTTCTCATAAAATTTGGTATATCAATATGAGCAGGACATGCCGCCATACATGGTGCATCTTGACAATGTTGACAGAGCCGTGCTATTTTTCTGGCAATTTCAGGATTATACTCCATTGTATTGGGGATCTCATACTTTTCATTAGAGCTAATAGAGGTCACATATTTGTCTTCTACATTGTCTTTGTATGTCTCTTTATTTAATTCTCTTAGGATTACATTTGCTACAGCAAATCCAGATACTGTAACAGCTGGTAAACCCATACCCATTGTTGTAGAATCTCCACAAGCATAAAGATTTTTCCAATCCGTTTTCGCGTTTAGTCGATTCATAAGATCTTGTCCAATTTTTTGTTTTGGACCTCCTACACAACCCCAATTCTTCAATGTATACTTTTCAATGGTCGAAGGAGTACCAATATTTAAGATTCTTAGACCCTTTCTAAAATCGGGAATTCTTTTCTCAATCTCATCCAGTATTAAATCTGCTTGTTTTGTCTTACTTGAATAATAATCTTCTGATTGATATTCCTGATCTTCTGGATTGGGCCATGATTGGTTTGGTGCTGGTGAGAATATCGTTAATATATGTTCATCTTCTGGACCTAATGTGTGATCATCAAATGTAGGTATATACATAGTAATGTCTCCCATATCAATTTCAGAACTATCTGATACATAGTATTCGACAGGAGAGGTACCTGTAGGGAAAACTGATTTTTCAACTGCTACATGCAGAATCATAGCAGGATATGTATGCTCCAAAGAATCAACCCAATCTTTTTGCTTGTTTGATACCAAATTTAACGGGATTAGGTCATTATAAAGATTCCAGACTGTAGTACCAGATATTATTTTTTCTGCATTAATTTTTGAGCCATCTATGAGTAATACTCCATTAGCTTTTTTCCCCTCAAAAAGTATTTTGTTAACTCTCGTTCTATATAATAATGTACCACCATTCTTTTCAATTGATTTTTCCAGAGTATTGCTATATGTCTGAGCTGATCCTGCGATATAATAACTCCCACCAACATGATTATCTGTAAACGTAGTCAATGCCATAATTGCAGGTGTTTCTTCTGCAGTACAGTAAATATAACTTGAACATAACATATCAAAAAATTCAATCAGCCTTTTACTCTTAATATATGGTTCCATGATATCTTTTGCTGATTTGGTTAGTAAATTCCTCATATTCATGGCTCTTTTTGGGTTATCAAAAAGCATTTTTAATTTATCTTTCAAAGTTAATTCAGAGGGAGTTGTAAGCATTTCATATCCTCGAATATTAGTATTATAAAAATCCATTAAAAAACTATAGAAAGCTTCAAGCTCTTCTTTTTCTTCAGGAAATGCTTTTTTCAATTCACCAACAAATCTATTTATATCTTTATAAAAGTTGATTATTTTACCTTCTAAATTTAATCTAAAGAACGCTTCTCTTGGAATAATATCCAATTCTTCTTCAAGAGAGTTCATCAAGATTCTTTCGGGGTGAAATCCTTCAGTTCCAAAACCAAAAAATAAAGCAGCTCCCGAGTCGAATATTCGATCTTCTCTTCTAAAACTAGTACAAGCTCCACCGGGAAGATACTGTTGCTCGACAATTAAAACATCAATTCCTCTTTTAGCTAAGAGTGCTCCTGCTGTTAAAGAGCCCAAACCTGCTCCAATAATTATGACATCATATTTTTCTTTTAACAAAGCTTTTGAATTTAAAATTCCCATATTTTAAGCCTCAAATTTCAAAATAGTTAATAAAAGATGTAATACATTGAAAAAGCTAATGTTGAAATCAGCATAACTAATAATAAATTTCGACCATTTGGCCATTCATAACGCTTTCTAAGCCTTATATCTAAAAAGTAACAACTTGGATAGAAAAATAATATTGTAATTACAAAAAGAACAAAACCACCTTGGGATGTCGGTTTTACATAATTCCAAATTCCTGTAAGATAAATAAATAAACCACCAATAAGAATGGGTGGATGCATAGTCATTCTTTCAACCAATACCCATCCTTTATTTTTCTTCCAGTAAGTTCTTCTCCTAAATCCTCGATAAAAATTTACGTCCCACATAGAGGTAAAGATCATGGCGGGAAAACAAACAGCTAATATTAAATTAAATATTGGATTTTTTAGATTAAAGATTATACAAAAACAAAAATAATAATTTACTAAGCGACTAACATAGAACCTTCTAAATTGAAGTTCAACTTTTAATTTAAAGGTTGATAACCATATTCGAAAAATTAAAAATGGTACTCCTATGAAAGGTAATATTATATCAAAAGGCATTAAATTAAATTTAACCTTTTTTTTTTTTAAATATTTTGGTTATTAGTTTTAAAGACCGAATGTTAGCAATATATTATGCTTCTGACTAAAGTATTTCTATAACATATTAACTATCACTTTAAATTCGGAAGCACTTTATTTAAATTAATGTGTTTATAAATAATGAGTCTAATCTCCTTTTCCAAGATTTAAAGGAGTGTACAGCGCACATCAAAAAAACTAAAGCACTAAAGGTTTCGCTATTTGTAAATCTCATATATGTAGTTATTACGATCTTATGTTTCTTTATTGTTCCCTATTTTACTCCACTTGAAAATACGATTATAGCTAATGATTATAGAATATTTTACCAATCAGCTCAAACAATCTTAGCAGATCCCGAACAACTATACATATTACCTGATTATAATATGCCTTTTAGGTATTTACCCTTTTTTTCATTACTTTTTCTTCCATATACTTTTATCCCTTTTGAAGTTGGTTTTGTTATTCATACTTTTTTATTAGGAATATTTCAAACCGGATCGTTTTATCTAATTTACATTGTTTCAACACACTTCTATAACACAAAATATAACACTAAAGTAAGAAGTGATTTGTTATTCTTAGTTTTGATGGCTCCATTACAAGTTCCAATGATTATGATGGGCCAGATCTCGCACATTTTTATTTTCTTGATGTTAATCGTACTTTTACTCATAGAAAATGCAAGAAAAAAAAGATATTACATAAAGTATCAATACATTGCAATAGGACTAATCTTAGGATTAGGGATTTCATTCAAACCATACGCTATTTTAATACTCCCCCTTTTAGCTAAATTATTTATTTCATTAGCGGGAAAAAGGATTAAGATAGATTTCGGGATTCTTTTCACACTTCTCTTGGGGTTAGGAATTTCTCATATAATTAATCTTATCTACTTTTTCACGTATCCCGGTTTTGGTCAAGAATTTTTAAATATCAATATTACCGCTCAGATCATAAATTATCCAAGTAGCAGTCTAACCAGAATTATATCTGTGGTTTTTGAATCATTCTCGATTGAAGCTATTGTAATGATTATTCTAACATTTATTTTATATGGTTTCATATATTCAGTTTATTTGATTACTCCTTCTGAAAAAATCAACTATCCTTCCTATTTTGGAATGGTGATTCTCCTTGTTATGATAGTATTCACAGATTCTTGGTTTTTAAACTTCTTGATTTGGTTTATGTTGGTCTTTCCCGGTTTATTTCGATATGAAGATGAAATTAATCTGATTTCTTCTGAAAGCCTAAAAAAGAAGCTCAAAATTTCTAACTTCATCACTTATAAAATAATTTACTACAGTATCGTGTATTTTACAGCTGGTGTTGTAATTGGATTAACTATTTTTCCAACAGATCCAATTTTGCCCTTCTTTCTAATTATTTTGTACTTCAATTTGTTAGGGCGTCTCTTTAGAAATCACTGATATTAATTACTAATTTCAAACTTTTTATCTATGATTTGAAATGGAATATTTCAGGATTAATTAGGGTAAAGGTTTAGGCAAAAGAAACTTATATAAAGCTTAAAATTATTAAAAAGTAAAAAGTGATTATTCTAAATTTATTCTACCTATCGCTCTGAAAGGAATAGATTTTATGAAAAGATCATAATCATAAAGCCTTCTCCCATCAACTAAATTTGGTGTTCTCATATGTTTTGTAAAATCATCTGGCTTTAAATTCTTAAATTCATCCCATTCAGTGATTAACAACGCACATTCAGAATCTTTCAAAGCTTGTTCTATAGAACCAGCATATGCTATTTTACTTCCTAATTCGATCTCTGCAGTTTCATTAGCTTTAGGATCGTATCCAACAATATCTTCAATTCCTCTTTTTTTTAATTCTTTAACTACTCTTATACTTGCCGCTTGTCTCATGTCGTCGGTTCCGGGTTTAAAAGCCAGTCCTAATAATGTGATTCTTTTGTTTTTTAAATCTCCCGCTAATTCTTCAGCCATATCTACAATTCGTATTGCTTGGTCATCGTTAATATCTAATACGGCCTCTAATAGTCTAGAAGGATAACCTTTTGATTTTGACCACGCTTTTATTGCGTTGACATCTTTGTGAAAACATGAACCTCCAAATCCAACTCCTGCTCCTAAAAATCGATCGTTTATCCTATAGTCCAAACCTACTCCTTTCATTACCTGAACGATATCAACATTAGGTACTAATTGAGCGAAGTTAGCAAATTCGTTAGCGTAACTTATTTTAGTTGATAAAAGACAGTTGTTTCCGTATTTAACTAGTTCTGCGCTCTCTAAATTCATTCGTAAGATAGGGCAATTTTCTAAGTGGTCTCCGTAGAAATATTCATAAAACTCTTGAAGCGTCGCCCCACTTTGTTCATCGAATTCCCCAATTACGATTCTATCTGGTTTTAATGTATCTTCTATCGATCGACCTTCAGCTAGAAATTCTGGTTGCATACATAAACCAAAATCTTTTCCGGGAAGTTTAGCAGACACCTCGGTAATGATTTTTCCGACTAAATTTCTAGCGGTTCCGGGAACTACTGTAGATCTCACAACAACAAGATGGTAAGAATCCTTATGTTTGAGAGCTTCTCCTATTTCTCTGGCTGTGCTCTCGATGTAGCCTAAGTTTATGCTTTTATCTTCTCGCATTGGTGTGCCTTGAGTAATCATTGAAATATCAGTTTCAAGAATGGCTTTAACGGGATCAAGCAAACATTGTAATAATTCAGGCTTATTCGCCTTAATATCGTCCATCATTTCTTGTAAGTCTGCTTCGTAAAAGGGAGCTTTCCCTTCGTTAATCATGTTAGCTTTCTTCTCGTTATGAGTAGAAGCCAACACTTTTATATCTTTATCTGCAAAACAGGCTGCTGAGCAAAGTCCAATGAAGCCTGTTCCGAGGATCGAAACACTATACTTATACAATTTTTATTACACATCTGTTATATTATTCTTTATGGTATCAGTTTTGGATATGGTTAAAAGTTTTTGGTTATATTCAAATAAATTTATAATATACTGAAACTTGTATTAAATTTGTGGTCTCTTCCAATGAAAGTTGGAAGTATGGGAATTCTTTGGGTAGAATTCTGAATTTGAAAATTAAGTATAAATAAAAAAGGTTAAATGATAAAATGAACGATATTAGAAAGAAATTGAAAATTACAGACCAGGCATTAAAGGTGGTAAACGATTTTCTTCTTGATGATAAAAATCCATTAATAAATGATCTCTTAACTATCCTAGAAAAATACGGCGGAGTAGAAGAGATTAATAAAAAAGCAGAAGAAGCCAGTAAAATTGAAAACTTACTCGAAAAGTTAAAAAAGAAGAAACCAGAATATGTTAAGGATATTGAGTGGTTAATCACTCAACGTGAGAATAATTCTTTTATTAGTATATCCGATTATAGAAAAAAGATTTTAGGCGATAAAGCGGCTGAAATGACTTTCGACGAAGACTTTGCTATAACATTAGAACTTTCTTCCTGTCAATACTTTCCTTTCTTGATGGATTTGGTAAGAGACGCCGTTAAAAATCAAAAGTTAGTTCCTGGTAGAATTATTCGCGTAAGATACATGAAAGAACAGGAAGAAGACGGGGATTTACTAGCTATGGCAGTGGCTATGCAAATAATTGGTGCAACATGGGTTGAGACTCTTGATACAAAAGGAACAGCTCCTGGACCAGATGGTATGCCTGTAAACGTACATCTTGGAGGCCCTGATACGATTACTGGATATTTTGGAGGTGTTGGACAGCCAAACGATTTTGCATTGAAGTGGATTGACGAGTTTCTTTATTATTACACTAACTACGGCATTAAACAAGTTCTTAATGTAAATCCAGGCACCGTATTATTAGGGTATTTTATGCATAAACTTGGCATTAACAACGAATTTAAAATAAGCGTATACATGGGTAACGATAATCCCTATTCTTGTCTTTGGACTTTATTAACCGCTAAATTATTTGCACGAGAGGATGGAACAAGTCCCTTAATTGGTTTTAACTTATCTAATTCGGTGAATAATGAAACGATTGAAATGGCAGCGTATATAAGAAAGCCATTTGGATTCGAAGATGTTGTAAGGCTTGAGCATCACATTACGGAAACTTGGAAATCGATTGTAAGACAACCCTACGATAGAAGAGATGAATTGCTTGACCTAGCACGAAAAGTAAAGAATGTTAGTGCCAAACACGAAGGAGCAAATGTTGATGTTGACGAAAAACGGGAACATCCTACAGATATCCTTGAATATTTTATGACTAAAGAAGAAATTAATGAAGCAGGGATATGGGAGGCATTGCGCATAAACTTACTTGATCGATACGATGCTATCAATACAACAGCTAAGGCTTTAACCGAAAAGGGGTTAACTTTTATCGCTGCTAAAAATTTACATCACAGAGACTAACTATTGGAGGTTATGATTAAATGGGAAAATTTGATTTTAGACCAACGGGAGTTATGCCCGCATTAGTAACTCCCTTTAATAAGGATGACGAATCAATTAACGAAGATTATCTCCGAAATTTAGTAAATCACCTAATAGACCAAGGAGTTACAGGACTCGTACCGGTGGGGACGACTGGAGAGTTCGTCAATATGACTTTTGAGGAGCGATTGAGAGTTATTGAAATTGTTGTAGACGAAACGAATGGAAGAGTTCCAGTAATTGCAGGAACAGGGGAGACTGGGACAAAAATGGTAATAGACGCTACCAGGGCTGCAACAGATATTGGTGCTGATGCCTGTATAATAGTTACACCTTACTATTTAAAACCTAAGGCGAAGGGGCTATACGATCATTACTTCACGATTGCTGAAAAAACGGATATTCCATTAGTGTTGTATAACATTCCCGCGTGTACCGGATTAGAATTACCTTGGACGGTTGTAGAAGATCTAGTTGATATTGAAAATTTTGTTGCAATAAAAGATTCGAGCGGTGACTACAAATATTTCTCTGCGTTGCTTGAAAAGGTTAGCGATAAAATTTCTGTTTTAATTGGTTGGGACGAAAACGTGTTAGGCGCTTTAGCTGGCGGTGCAGCGGGTTGTATACTTGGTTCTGCCAATGTCATACCTAAAGTGTGGCTTGAACTTTACGATCATGTGAAAAATAACCGTTTAAAAGAAGCTCAAACTCTCCAAAAAAAGGTGCAAAAATTAGCCCGTATGCTAATTAATTCAGGAGCTTTAGGCGCTAAAGAGTGTTTGAACATGATGGGAGTTCCTGTAGGCACGACAAGGCGACCAATCATTATTGGAGATTCTCTTTCCTACGAGCTTCAAGACGAATTTCGAGTTGAACTGGAGAAACTCGGTTTAATAGAAAAGAAAGAAATCAAATTCGAGATAGGAGAGAAAGAACTCACAAGCCGCTTTTACGCGGTGGGCATAACACCTCAGAAGATATCCGATTTTAGATTAAAAGTAGGAGAATCGCTGGTTGGGAGTAGAGCAGAATTAGCACATGTTGATTTATTGATAGGAACTAAGGATGGGCCTGTAGGAGACGCTTACGCTCGAGCTCTCACTCATCCCGCTAAAGGTCGCGAAGGATTACAGGTTATCCTCGAACCAAACATGCAAGTTAAACCAGCAACAATAATGATCCCTACTGTAAAGGTTACCTCTCTTCGGCACGCGAGCCTAACCTATGGTCCCGCTCAAGCGGCAGTAGCTAAAGCTGTAATGAAGTGCGTAGAAGATGGAATCCTCCCTAAGGAAGCCGCAGAAGACATATTAATTGTCGTAAATGTGTTTGTCCACCCTAGCGCAAGCGCTCGAAAACGAGTGTTTATAAATAATTATAAAGCAACTAGAAACGCTATTCGAAAGGCGATGGAAGGCTTACCAACGGTGGATGATGGCATTAAAAACGCAGAAAATGCTCGTCATCCCTTCAGAAACGATCCATAAGTATTTTCTTTTTATTTTTAAAGATTTATTTTTTTCTAGCTTTTCTTATCGTATTTTCAATATACCACCAAAATACACCAGCAGAAATGCAAATCAACCAATTTAAACACAATAGCAAAAGATTTAGAATTGGTTCTTCAAACGAAATACCGAAAATATTATCTACTATTTTTTCACCCATACCGTGGAGTGAATAGGTGATTGCAAAATATACATCTTGGACTAAATAAATATGGAAAGTTGATCTTCCTATTACAGTAAAGATCTTTAACGCCTTATTCTTAGGATTTTTCGGTATAATTTTCAGAACAATTAAGATGATAAAAGCAGAATAAATAAAAGTAAAATAGTTGTAATCTCCCCTAACAATACCCGAGCCATCAACTTCTAATCTAAAGCCAAAAAATTCCCACGCTACCATATAGATCACAGCTATTGGGAAAAGAATCCATACGAATAAATTTTTTTTACTAAATAGATCATGATCCTTTGAGAACCAAAAGCCCATGCCAATAGCTGAGATATAGAGTAGGATAATGTAACGGAAGTTCAATTCAGTATATATGTTTTCAATTGTGATTTTACCAACATAAGCAAAGACGAATAGATGAAAACAAATTTCAATAAGGAAAGATAATATGAGTGAAAATCGGGGTATAATCGAAAATAATTTATACATTAACGGTAAGAGAAAAATTGATTGAAAGAGGATAGGAATGAACCAATTACCAGGACCTTCAAGTAGCGACTTTTGGTAGACAATATATTCCAAGAACCAGTTTTCTCTAAAAGTATCTGTAAAATTTTCTTCGTAGATAATAAAACCCGCGATAGTAGAGACAATATATAAAATGATATAAGGAAAAACAAATCGCCAGAATTTCCTTTTGAAATATGCCCAGGAATAAAGCTCACTTAAATATTGATCGCCTCTTCTAGCAAACGAATTACCCATGTTAAAACCTAGAAGTATTAGAAAAACTGGGATTGACATACGCTCCCATAATTCTGTTCCCGTTCCGCGAATCAAACTATGAAGTAATGAATGATCGATAATTACAAAAGCTATCATAAAGGTTTTCAAAAAATCTACTTGAAAAAAGCTCGAAGAATCCTCTTTGATTTCGATATCTTGAATTTCTATTACATTATCGATTTCATTCATTATAAAATCAAGTGAATAATTAATTATAAATTAAAATTAGCGTCAATTTTTAAATTTAACCTAAAATGTTTAACAAAGTACTATTACAGTAACTACAGATAAAGTAATTTCGCTACAGCTGGCTAATTTATTTTATTTTTTTTTTTCTCAACTTTTTTAATGAACAATTGAACACCAAAATAGACTAAAATTACTCCAATCAATAACCAAAAGAAAGATAAAATAATTGGGTGTTCCCCCGCGTTAACGATTAACAGAACAAAGGAAAAAACGTTAACAAGACCTATTACAAGTGAAATTGCTCCTAATATTTGGTTTGCTCGCTTTTTTAATTTAAGGTTATCTATATACATATCAGCGCTTACTAAAAACACGCCATAAATTATGATAAATATACCTACGAGGGTCAAAGGAAGTAAAACTAAAATTCTTAATTCATTGATAGCATCAAGTCGAGCATCTGTCATAGCATATATAGAGCTAATTACTGGGATAATGCCATCGATTAATAAGATGAATCCTTTAGCTTTTATACCTAATTTTCCTTGAGTGATTAAATAAAATCCGAAAAATATTGTGGTTAAACTAAACGCCATTAATGGGATTGATAGGATAATGATTACTCCTTTAGATGCATCGTAAGCAAAAAACATACTCCAAATTGTTATTCCTGAAATACCTAAAAAGATTAAGCCCAAAACTGCTAAGAATATCCCTAAACCTTTCTTTTCCATAGCTAATCACACATTAATGGTTATTTTATATTTTATTAATATTTGAATTTTCTAGTATTAATAATTAACAGACAATTTTTAATCCTTTTATAATTGATAATCTGAACATTGAAATTCTATTCAAATCATTTTATAATTGTAATAGTTTTTAAGTCCAAAAATTTCAAGGAGATGATTAAAATAGTAGATAAAATCAAAGAATTAAAGGTTGGAGATATTGCTCCCGATTTTTGCCTTCCAGATAAAGATAACAAGGAATTTTGTCTTAAAGACTTTAAAGGTAAATATGCTATCGTCTATTTTTACCCGAAAGATAATACTCCAGGTTGTACCACAGAAGCAATTGGTTTTACCGGTATTCTTTCTGAGCTTCAAAAACTAAACGCAGATGTGATCGGTATAAGCCCTGATAGTCCCGAATCCCACGCAAAATTCATTGAAAAGAAGAATCTTAAAGTAACTCTTTTAAGTGATTTAGATAAAAAAGTATTAAAATCGTATGGAAAATGGGGTAAGAAGAAATTCAGAGGTAAGGAATATATAGGAGTTACACGTAGTACCTTTCTGGTAAATCCTGAAGGAAACATCGCACACATTTGGCCTACCGTTTCTGTTAAGGGACATCCAGAAGAAGTTCAGAAAGTACTATTAGAGTTACAACACTAAAACATACTCATGAGCGTTAAAGAAGCTCAAATTCAAAATTCTAAATTATAATAGATTATTTTCAATTAGGTTTGAAAATTAGAAGATTATGAAGAGATATTAATAGAAAATAATCTACGAATTGATAATGGTATATTTCTTAATTGTAAATATGGATAAAGGAAAATCTGAACCTAATAAGTTAATAAATGAAAAAAGTCCGTATCTACTTCAGCACGCAAACAATCCCGTAGAATGGTATCCTTGGGGCGAAGAAGCCTTTGAAAAAGCAAGATCGGAAGATAAACCAATTTTCTTATCAATAGGGTATTCTACGTGCCATTGGTGTCATGTAATGGCTCACGAATCGTTTGAAGATCCTTATGTAGCCAAGTTGTTGAACGAAGGATTCGTTTCAATTAAAGTCGATAGGGAAGAACGACCTGACATCGATAAAATCTACATGATGGTATGTCAGCTTATGACAGGTTCTGGAGGATGGCCATTGACAATAATCATGACTCCGGATAAAAAACCTTTCTTTGCTGGAACATATTTTCCGAAAGAAAGTCGTTTTGGAAGAATAGGTATGGTCGATCTAGTAAAACGCGTGGAAAATTTATGGGTAAACGAAAGAAAGCAATTATTAGAATCGAGCGAAAAAATTATTTTTGCCTTACAAGATGCAGGTGCTGAATCACCGGGAAGAAGTCTAACGGAAAGCGTCTTGAAAAAAGCGTACTCTTTATTATCGGGGAGGTACGATAAAAATAACGGTGGTTTTGGAAATGCACCTAAATTCCCTACACCCCATAATTTACTATTTTTATTACGATTCTGGAAAAGAACCAGCAATGGAGAAGCACTTAAAATGGTTGAAAAGACGCTTGGTGCTATGCGAATGGGTGGAATTTACGATCACATTGGTTTTGGGTTTCATCGGTATTCAACCGATCCTAACTGGCTCGTACCTCATTTTGAAAAAATGTTATACGATCAAGCACTATTAACTCTTGCTTACTTAGAAGCATATCAAGCAACTGGAAAAAAAGTATATGCTAATACCGCAAAAGAAGTATTAACTTATGTTTTACGCGATATGGTATCAACAGAAGGGGGTTTCTATAGTGCTGAGGATGCCGACAGTGAAGGCGTAGAGGGTAAATTTTATGTCTGGTCGAAAGCTGAAATCGAAGAAATATTAGGAATAGAAGATGCTAAAATATTCGCAAAACTCTATAATGTTGATGTAAATGGTAATTTTTTAGAGGAAGCAACAAGAGAAAAAACAGGTAAAAATATTGTTCACTTGAGCTCTCAATTACCAGATACATACTCTACCGATATCGAATCGCTAAGAAATAAATTATTTGAAGCAAGAGAAAAACGTATTAGACCTCATAAGGACGATAAGATATTAACTGACTGGAATGGTTTAATGATCGCCGCGTTTGCTAAGGCAGGGTATATCCTTAATGAACCAAAATACATTCAAGTAGCAGAAAAAGCAGTAGAGTTTATCTTAAACCAAATGAAAAATTCCGAGGGAAGACTCTTGCATCGATATCGCGAGGGTGGGGCAGATATACTCGCTTTTATAGACGACTACGCATTCTTGATTTGGGGTTTGATCACCCTTTATGAAGCCACTTTTGAAACTTCATACCTTAAAAATGCTATTATGTTGGCAGAAGAACAGCTAAAACTCTTTTGGGATTCTTCTATTGGAGCTTTCTTTTTTACGGCTGAAGACGCAGAATCGTTATTAACGCGCCAAAAAGAGACCTATGACGGAGCAATTCCATCGGGGAATTCAGTTGCGATGTTAAATTTACTGAGACTAGCACAATTAACCGGGGATGATAAATATGAGAAGAAAGCCGATCAAATTGGACGAGTTTTTGCCGAAAGCATCAGAGCTAATCCCGTTGCTCATACCTTAATGATGGTTGCTGTAGATTATGCAGTTGGACCGACATACTCTTTAGTAATTGCAGGTGATAGTGGAAAGGAAGATACGATTGCAATGCTAAATGAGGTTAGAAAGCAATATTTGCCAAATAAATCGTTGATTTTTCGCTCTACGGAAGATTTGAATCCAGATATTGATAATTATTCTAATTTTATTCAATTTTTTGACAAGTACGATGAAAAGGCTACCGCTTTCGTGTGTATTAACAAGACTTGCAAAGCACCTACGAATGATATACATAAAGCTCTAGAATATTTAAACTCTTAATAAAAAAAAATAAATATGGTTTAACTACAAAACATAATTTTTAAATTGGCTCAGCATCTATCAAGACAGCAGCTAATAATGCTGGTTTGGAACTTTTATTTATCCAAGCATGATTAGTACCCCGTTGAATTACGACATCAAATGGTTTTAAATCCACCTCACCTTCATCTAAAAGGAGTGTAATTTCTCCCTCAAGCAAGACTATGTAGTCAATAGTTTTAGTTTTATGCATACGAGAATCTCTTGAAATATCTGTACGACAATGGGAAGCTCCTATTCCAGCATAAACAGCTGCTATTTCTTTCTCGACCTCTTCAATTGGTTTAGATGGATCCTCAGGGGATACCTGGAAAAACCTAAAAACAGATCCATTAGATGGTGGTTCAAGCAACACTTTTCTTTTCGCCGCATCTTTTTTATGCCTATTATCTGCTGGTGACCTATCTGTAACCCACATTTCAAATAATCCCTGTCCAAATGGTGGACCGTCATAAGCTACAATTGATTTCCATTCTTCATTAAAACCAGTTATAATTCTTCTTAATTTTCTTACCATGTGATATCTAACCTTCTTCTATTATAGATTCATTCAACTCTTAAATTTTTTAATTATTATTATTAGTTCTTTTGAATTTATAAATTGTTATAAGGGTCTAGATGAGCTAATTTACCTCTATTTTACTTAATCTATTGAGATTCCATATGATATTACATATGTTAAAAAAATGATTAAGTCTATAAGGTTAATTCTTTAATCACAATTAAAGATTTATAATGGTAGGTTGATTAGCAGAAATTCTACTAAACAGTACTTTCCCTACAAATTTCTCGAATCCTTCTTTAAATTTCGTTTTAGAAAGCCACTTATCAATCATGATGTAATTCTTATTAGATAATTACGAATTCTTTTTATGTAAATTAAATTAAGATGTCAAATTTTCTTAACTCTTCTCTTAAATCTGTCTCTGGTTTATTCCATATTGCTTTCATACCAAGTTTTTTAGCTGGCTTTAAATAAAATAAAACATCGTCAATAAACAAACTTTCTTCCGGAATGAGGCAAAATCGGTTAAGTAGTTCTAAATAAATCGCCTTTTCAGGTTTAATTGTCTTTTCGAATCCGGAAATAATTTGACCATCAAATAGCGTGAAAATATTATATTTCTTTTCAATATATGTATATGCTTCCTTTATATAATTAGACAAAATATATGTTTTATATCCTAAAGCGCGTACCTCTTTTAAAATTTCTATATTCTTATCAATTGGAGTTAACATTTCCATCCAATGATTAAAAAAAAGAGTGAGAAAGGCTTCTTCCTTTGGATATTGAGAGATAAAATTATTCTTAGCATCTTCTATAGAAATTGTTCCTCTATCCAACTCCATCCATAGGCTGCTGCGAAAAATTTTAGGAACAAATTGATAGATGT
Organism: Promethearchaeia archaeon; assembly: GCA_029856235.1. Lineage (GTDB taxonomy): Archaea > Asgardarchaeota > Lokiarchaeia > Sigyniarchaeales > SOKP01 > SOKP01. Next base: position 1,306 of record JAHQWP010000184.1, on the reverse strand, counting down.
ATTCGACATCTTTGGTAAATCTTAATAAAAATTCACTTGGTTGGAACTTAAGCAAGACATTGCCTAAATCAAAAATAATGTTCTTTATCATCTTACACTATGTAATAAATTGAGAAGGAAAAAAAAGATTAACTAAAATAGAGAATTAAAATTCGTTTGGTAATTTTTTAAGTTCTGCAAGTGAAAAAACGGGTCCATCGATACAAACAAACTTACTTCCGATATTACATCGCCCACACTTCCCGATTCCGCATTTCATTCTCATTTCTAGAGAATTAAGAATATGCTCATCTTTCCAACCAATTTTCACTAATTCATCCACGGCTGTTCGTATCATAATTGGAGGGCCACAAATAATTGCCACGGCGTTGTCTGGAGAGGGCGCTACTTCTTTAACAATAGCGGCAACGAATCCAACCTTTCGAGTCCAGCCCTCTTCTTCGCGATCGATGGTTAAGACTACTTTTATATCGTCTCGCTTTTCCCAATCTTCTAAAACGTCTTGATAGAGAACTTCGCTTGAATCTCTATTACCGTAAATAACGGTTAAATCGCCGTAATCTTTTCGGTGTTTTTCGTCTAGAACGTACAGGATTAAGGATCGTAAGGTCGAGAACGCAAATCCACCCCCTATCACGACGATGTTTTTTCCCTTTAACTCTTCCATTGGCCAACCGTTCCCTAAAGGCCCTCGTACGCCAATAGTATCTCCAATGTCACTTCTGTGAAACATAGAGGTAACCGTTCCCATTTTTTTAATCGTGAATTTAATGGTACCTTCTTCGGTAGGAGACGAAGCTATACCAATTGGACATTCTCCCTTGCCGATAATGCTAATCTCAGCAAATTGACCCGGAATATAATCGAAACTTTTGTATTCTTTTTCGTTTTGAAATTCTAATTCAATAGTCTTAATGTCTTTAATTTTATTTTCTGAAACTATTGATTTTACTTTCGTAAGCATTGGGATATAGGGGCTAGGCATTAGCTTTCTCACCCTCCTCTTTTTCTTCAATTTCAAGAATTTTATCAATTATCAATCTAAGTTCGTTGTTAACGGGGCAGGCGGTAATGCATCGTCCACATCCAACGCACCCTAGACAATCGTAATTAGACGGATAATAGCTAAACTTGTGCATTATCCGGTTTCTACACCTTTGTATTTTTTCCGGGCGAGGATTGTGACCGCTCGTTTCAAGCGTGTAAAGGCACGATTGGCAAGTATCCCAAATCCTTATTCGCCTACCTCGGTTGTTATATTCGTCGTTTTCGTCAATTACATCAAAACAAGTACAAGTTGGGCATA
>JAHQWP010000183.1 GCA_029856235.1 Promethearchaeia archaeon | reverse complement strand
CTGCAATCGCCCATCAAAAAGCAACTGGAAGCAATAAGCTAATGAATGTTGCTATAAAATTCGCTAATTTGCTTGTAGAACTTTTTCATGGTGGGAAACGAAAAGGTGTTCCTGGTCATGAAGAAATTGAAATGGCTTTAATTGAATTATACAGAAAAACTGAAAATTCGAAATATTTGAAGTTAGCTGAAGAGTTTCTCGATCGAAGGGGGTTAATTTCCAACTTTAAAACTTATGCTATCAATCAATATTTAGACATGATTTCTACTTTGAACTTAGCAGAGAAAAAAAATCAAGAGTTTCAGAGAGCGTCTAAATCACCAATCGATATAAGCAATAATAAAAGCGAAGTAGCTGAATGGGTTTCGAAGCTTACTCTAAAAGGTCAATTAATCCTGTTAAAAGAGTATTTAAATGGGAAGTACATTCAAACTAATGTTCCGGTTAGACAGATTATTGAACCTGTTGGTCATGCTGTTAGAGCAATGTATCTCTATTGTGGAATGGCAGATCTTTTTTCTGAAACAGGAGATAAAAAATTATTACACGCACTCAGAAGAGTGTGGTTAAAGATGTTTAAAGCTAGAATGTATGTTACTGGGGGGATTGGATCTAAAAGGGATACTGAAGGTTTCAAAAAAGATTTCGCTTTAAAAAATGAAGACTCTTATTCTGAAACTTGCGCTGCGATTGGTAATATGATGTGGAATTTACGAATGCTCCAAATAACAGGCAATTGCAAGTATGCAGATTTAATAGAGTTATTAATGTATAACGCAATGCTGGTTGGGCAATCAATTGATGGAATTGAATACACATACGACAACCCATTAGTTTCACGTGGTAAAAACAAAAGATTTGAATGGTTTCGTTGTGCGTGTTGTCCCCCTAATATCGCGCGAACTATTAATTCTATAGGTAAGTATATTTACAGCATTTCAGAGAAGGGAGTCTGGATTCACCAATATATAGGAAACAAAGCTAATATTAATTTAGGTCTAAATTCGATTAAAATAAGTCAAAAAACCGGATTTCCATGGAAGGGGGATGTAAAAATTAAACTAAGTTTAAATAAGAGTCAAAAATTCTCGATATTCCTTAGAATTCCGAAGTGGAGTATCGATACAGAGCTGAAAATAAACGGTGAACCATCTTTTGATAATCTTTCTAGCGGGAAATATGTGGAAATTATACGAAACTGGTTAGATAACGATACGTTAGATATAACTTTCAAATTGGATGCCAAGTTTGTTGAAAACGAGCAAAATATCAAAATGAATAAGGGTAGAGTAGCATTATCTAATGGTCCTTTAATTTATTGCGTAGAACAAAAGGACAATAAGGATCTCGATCTATTTACCACAATTCTTAAAAAAGACCAAGGTTTAACTTTTGACTACCAACCAGAGTTGTTAGGGGGCGTTAACACTATTGTGGGAAAGACATCAAGTGGAAAAAGTTTTACAGCGATACCGTATTATGCATGGAATAATAGAGGTGCTACTAATATGCAAATTTGGCACTTAGCAGAATAATTTTGAGTTAAGTTGAATTCGTAGAAGAATTTTCTTCATCATTATTAGGTTTATATCTTTCAAAAAGGATTTCAGTTATTACATCAAATGCTTTTTCAACATTTTGACCCGTTTTAGAGGATAATTCTATAAAAGAAGATAGATTATACTTTTTGGCAGCTAAAATCCCTTCGTCTCTCGAAACAGCCCTAAACTCTTGTAAATCAACCTTTGATCCTATTAGCATAATGGGAATATCTCCAGCATGTTCTCGTATAATTTGAGTCCAATCTGGCAAATGGTCTAATGAAAGACGATTGGTTATATCATATAGGAAAAAGGCAGCGTTTGCACCTTTACAATATTGATGTAAGAGGAACCTAAATCGTTCTTCTCCTCCAAAATCCCAAATTTGTAATTTTACTTTTTTTTCGTTAAAATTTGTGGTCTTAGAGTAAAAATCTACGCCTATCGTAAGTTTTAAATCCTCTAAAAAGAATCCAGAAATGTATCTAATGGTAAGAGATGTTTTTCCAACTGCTGCATCACCTAACATCATGATTTTCCAAGTAAAATCGTAGCTCGCCAAAATACTTAACCCATATTGATTAATGGTTATTTAGTATAATTATTTCTTAGACAATTTATATTGATAGGTTTAACTTAATTATATTTATCTTTATAAGATTTATTAAATATATGTTTTTATTTATCTTTCAATACATTTAAACATTATATCGCAACAAACCTCTAAAACTCAAAATAAAAGAATAAGTATATTCAATGTGAAATGAGCGATAGAACTTGGAAGAAGAGAGTTCTTAAAAAGGATGAATGTTAGAGATAAAAAGATTCCAAAGAAGAAGTAATATCCAAAAAAAGTAACTATCGTGGATAATGGAACAAGTAAAGGTGGAACATGATAAATAGAAAAGATAAATGAAGAAAAAATGAGAGAATAGGGCAGTTTTATTTTTTTACTGCTTTTTCTAATAATAAAGCCTCGAAAAAATCCTTCTTCGCATGGAGCAACAATTACTACTTGAATCGCTATAAGGATTATTATCTCTATTATTGTAGGATTAATAGGAGTAGTAGAAATTGCATTGTTTATTCCTTCCTCCACAAACTGCGCGCCAAACAATACTCGGACAATGGTATTAACAAAAAAAGAAATGATGTAACCGCTTATGAAAAAGAAGATGATTCCAATCACTAATCCAGATACCACTTTTAGGATCATTTTCCTTAAGGTAGTGGGGGTTTTTTGAAAGCCAATTTCTTTCAATTCATCCAAGAGTGATTTTTTTTCTACTTTTGAAGCTATTAAAGCGGGAATGAGAATTAGCAAAATCTCAAGAAATGAAAGACTTATCAATAAAATTGTATCTTTTCCTAAATCAATAGCCATTTTTTTCTCGTTATTCTAATTATTCGAAATTATTAAATTTAATCTCTCATCGTTATTATAATTAATTCTCATTATTTTAAATCTTAATGACAATTAGGAATAATCCTTTGAACTACAGTAATCTAGAATCTCAACTACCTTCTAATTCATTCTCGCGTTCCATTGTTTCGGGATTTACTAAGGAACAACTACTTTTAATAAATTTAAAAGATTTAGCGCAAGAATATTTAGAAATTGAGCAATTAAAACAAAAATTTACCAAAATTTTGCTTAATAATCTGGATTCATTAGATTTTAAGGAATTCCTAAGGTATCCTAATTATGATATAAAAGAAAGTGTTTTAAAGAGGGATGCTACAGCATCTAATATAAGGGGTTTAAATGTAGTAAGTGTCGACGGGAGTTCTGTTGTAAAGAAGTTCATGAATGTTGATTTTTCTTTCCTAAAAGCTATTGCTGTAAAATATTACTTCTATAAAAATCAATCATCTAAGATAGAATATTTTCCTGACATATCGGGTTTTAATAATTATAATGTGCAAGGGACTTATTTAAATCGCGAAGATAATGCGGTAGACGCTCAAATTTCGATGGATATGACATTCATGGAAATCAATCTCTTGAATAAGTTAATCGAAAAAAAAAGCGATATAGATTTAATCATTATTGACGGTTCCGTTGTAATCATGCCCATCAATTTAATCTTTGCGAAAGACTCTGAAATATCTAAAAAGTACGACAAATTGCTAAAAGAATATAAAAAGTTATATTCCAACTGCATTGAAAGAGGGATTATTCTAATCGGCTCGATAAAGGATACGAGAACTTCAGCATTAACCAATTTATTAAGAAGTTCTATCCAGATGTTAAAACCTAATACTACGAAATTGACCGACTTCATTAAAATTAATTATCGTCAGATAATGGACTATTTTTGTGATTTAGATTTATTTAATAGAGTTTTAAAAAAATATGAAAGAAGTTGTATTTTCAACTGTAAAAAAGATCTAGATAAAATTAGAGACACAGGTATAAAAAAAGAAATTCCTTATTATTTCCCTCAGAGTTTTTATGCGTTCTACCTGAAAACTGCGATACACGATACACCATGTAGGATTGAATTTTTTATGAATGATAAACACTCTTTAAAGGAGGCTTCGGAAAAAGCTGACCTAATATCTTCAATCCTTCTACCAATATCGAGTCTTAATGAATTCTATGGGTTACCTATACCTCAAATAGAAGCTCATAGAAGGGCTGTGTTCAAGCCTCAGGAGGTAAATTTGCTACTTAATAATTTGTCACGAACTTTGAGTAGTTATGGAGTATCCTTGTTAGAAAAACGTAGAACTAGAAGACCGTTTTAATATCATCATTTTTCTAATCGGTTCAAAATAATATCTTCAAAAAAAACATGCTTCTTTTTTAAAATAGTATTCTTGAAACCACAATTTTCTATTTGTTCGATTATATTTTGGAAATTAGCAACACTCGAACTAATATAATAAATGTAAAAGTTCTGACTTGAGTCAAGAAAAGATTTAGCTTGTGAAATAAATTCAATGAAAATCTCAAATCCCTTTTCTCCACCATTCCAGCTATTATCAATGCCTTTCTTTACCCGTTCATTTTTATTATATTTCAAGGAAGGTAAATAAGGAGGATTGAAAATGATAACATTAAATGAGTTTTTTAGATTAGCCGGAAATGACTTAAATAAATCAGATTGTAAAAATGTGATATTTTTCTCGAGATTATTAGAAGATTCATTTAATTTAGCACATTTAATTGCATTTTCTAATATATCTGAAGCAAAGATTTGAGGCGAGAAATTTATAACTCTTTTTTTAACCTCTCGCAAAAATAACGCAATTATTCCAGTTCCAGTTCCCATATCCAAGATTTTTTTAATATTTTTAATATCGAGTCCATCAAAATAATTTTCGTTGATGCATTCAGTGAAATAATCAATGATTAGATATGTATCATCAGAAGGAGCGTAAACATCCTCGAAAGAACAATCAATTTTTGGTTCTGGAAAAGATTTAATTCTACTCACCAGCGATTTTGATAGTTATTTATGTATTAAGTCGAAGATTGACTCACTTAAAGCTACAATCTCATCTACTTTATATTTTGCGATTTTTTTCTCTGCTAAATTGATATTATTAATACCATTGTAAATATCACTTTTTGAATAATCGCCTAGAACCTCATTTTTTAAAAATAAACTTATCGCATTTACCAAATTCTTATTTTTGTAAGGCATTATACCAGCGACAAACTTTAAGAAGAATTTTCTCTTTGCATCAGACAGTAAAAATTGAGAAATATCGTCCCTAGGTTTAACGGTAATTAGAGCTAAATCAATCTTGGGGGTAGGAAAAAAAGTAAATCTAGAGATTTTATATTTTTTAAGAGGTTGCATGAATGCATTAAAGCTAACAGTAATTCTAGAAAAAGTTTTATATTCATTTTTGTTGAAAAGTCTTTCTGCTATGCTATCTTCAATTAGTAAAGTACCTCGAGGAGGATTTTCATTATAAAAGACTTTTTCGAGTATTGCACCGGTAATAGAATAGGGTATATTAGATATTACAATATCGTGAGTGGGAATATCAGCTTTTAAAACATCTTCGTTAAATAATATTAAATTTTTATTCTTCGAGAATCTCTTTGTTAGATATTGAAACAATTTAAAATCAATTTCATAAGCATAAAGTTTGTTACTAAACTTAATTAGTTCTTCTGTCAGGGCACCCAAACCTGATCCAATCTCTAAAACTACATCGTCTTCTGAAATTTGAGATTTTAAAATTATTTTTGATACGATATTCTTATCAAAAAGAAAATTCTGACCCAGTTTATTATTTGGTTTTATTCTCAGTTCTTTTAAAATGAGTTGAATTTCTTTTTTATTCATACTATTCATTCATATTTATGAGTCTTCGAGAATAAGTAATACTTCACGCCTTCGCGTTGTAATTCCTTGATAATTCGCAAGGCAACTTGTTTAGCAGGATGAGACATACTAGTTCTATCGGAAATATCTTGAAAAGTGGTAAATTTCTGTCTGTTTCTTGCTTCTATAATTTCCCACATATGCTTCTGCCCAACACCGGGTAAAAGCTTTAGAGAGTGCATTCTTGGAGTTATTGAGGTCGAATTATTAAAGAAATTAATGAATTCTTCCTCATAGTTTAACACCTCACTTTCTAGAATTGGTTGAATTAAAGCTTTCGAAGTATTAGTAAGATCTTTATAATCGATTTTCTTTATCACTTCTCTTAATTTGTTTTGATTTAAAAATTCCTCATAGGTACCTTTTTGTTGAACCTTGATTTCTGATTCTTTATTACACTTTACTTCATAAAGAACAAAATCAGGAAAAGTAAGTACCTGGGAGATTGGTGTTTTCGACCAACTAGGTTTATCTTCTTCGGGATGACCATGTAGTAATATATCTAGAATTATAACTTCTCGAAATTTTTTAATGAATTGTTTCTTTGGCCTTGGTTCCTTCCTTGGATATTTGGGTCTGTGAGGAGACCTTCTGTATCGATCCCGATTTCTTTCCATTCCAACCAGTCTTCTTATTATTTACTCTCCAGATATGCATAATATTTTATAATTTGAATATTCCTTTTTAAACAAGGATTGCTCATTAAAATTTAAAAGAATTCGAATTTATAAATTCTTCGATGTTTAATACTCTTTGTAAAATATTTATAATAAAAATCGGATTAAGATGTTTTGAGCTCTTCCATTTGGGCTAGAATCTCTTGTAATTGCTCATCATTTAAAGCTTTTCCAGCAAAACTTTTCTCTAAAATCATCCTGATTTCTGGGACCGTATGAGGATCTATGTTAACAATGTTTATTGCGTATACTTCTTCAATTTCGTATTTATCAACAAGAAATTTTTGAATTTTAACCGCATCTTTTTCACTCATTTTAGCAAATTTATTTACATAAGCATGAGTAATTTCTTGAAAATGAGATAAACCTTCTTCGCTATCAATTTTTTCTATTTGCTCTTTGACGGTTTCCATTATCTTTTTTACCTCGGGTATAGAAACAGTTTTTTCGCCTATTTTTCTCCCAGACATATAAATCTCTACATTTATATTAATTCTTTGAATTATTTTGCAGAACCCTTATTAGCTCGTAAGTGTTCTTTGCCAATAATTAATAATTTTTTAGAGTTCCCTAATTTAACTTCAACTTCGTAACATCTTCCTCTTGTACCTTTGACCGTCCCTGTTAAGCCATGATATCGCCTATGAGGAAATCCTCTCTTATGTTGGGATGAATCGGTGATCACATCCACTTTATCTTCGATTTCATAATCGATTAGATATTTCTCTACTGAACCTAGTCCTCGATCTCGCACATTCTTTCTATGTCTTTGACGAGACTTGTTCCGGTAACCTTTATGTAAAGTCAAATTAATTCCCTATACTATTTTGATTTGTTATTAATAAAAAAATCTAGTTTTGATAAAATATGATACATAATTTATTTATTTTTTGATTTAGTGTCTTTAAGAAGATAATTAATAAATCTTTAGAACATCTAGTTTTTTGCATTCGATAGGGGAACCAAAGATCTCTGTAAATGAAGGCGTTGTTCTTCCATTGTCGCCATGAATAATTTCTTTTATGTACGTCCCACCTTGAGCTTCGACAATGAATTCAAATACTTTAGGTTTAATGAATTTTCCCTCTATTTGAAAAATTTTCTTTTCCCTAATTTTATCAGCACGGCGATGCGAAACTCTATTGGGTGTTCTTTGCTGAATTTTTTGATTTTCAAAAGTATTTTTTAGTTTAAGCAATAGAGTTTCAAACTTTTCTTTTGTTATGTTTTCCACTGACGATGTTAAGGCTCTATACACTTTCTTGGTGTTTTCTGCGTTAAATTTCAGGTTTTTAACTTGCTCTTTACTACTATAAACTAATTCTGAAATTTTGACTTTCTTTTTATTCCTTTTATTAACTTTTTTCTGGATTTTTTCTAAATCTAGCGTTCTAATCTTTGGATTTTTTAGCTCTAAAATAAAAGGTCTTCCTTTCCCTAGCATTTTCACATCAATGTCTTCTCTTCCAGCACCATGAAATTTTGAACTTTCTGCATTTGCTTCTGTAACAAACTCAGGATTTATTAATTCTTCTACACTAGTTTGATATTGTTTTCCTGAGAAATTACATGATTTACATCCCTTTCCTCTACACGTTCGGCAATCCCAATGAGTTTGTGGAATTCCCCTTACAAATTTATTATATCTTCCTTTAATAAAAAGTGACCTTATTACTAGATTCACTTCTGATGACGCAAAATCCAAAGTATAGATAACTGTAATATCAGGATTTGAAAATTCTGAAGGCTTTTTTAAAATATTTGATATCTCTTTTCCAACTTCTCTATTGAAATGATTTTTAAATGATTCTGAATCAAGCAAGTTAAAATGTGCTTTAAATGTGTCTTCTCTATTAACAATCTGCGAATTAAGAGCAGTCCCTACAAGAATGTCTTTAAACTCCAGATTGTTTAAGTTTTGTATGGCAATCTTTGCGTAGCTAGAAATATTGCTAAAAATATCTTCACATAAGTGGCATTTTTCAGATATTATTAATGTATTACATTCAATTCCTTCCCTGTTTAAGACGCTTTGAGCAGGGGCAAACATAGCTTTTTCTGATAGTATTTTTAAATTAGCAATAGCCTCTTCGTGGTTTTCGTGCCTTGATAAATAAACTCTATGATTTTCCATAGCCATAGTTAAAAGAAGAGATTTACCTCTATCATAGTTAGTAGTATCCGTTCCTAGCAATGAAAACATTCTACCTAAACAATGAAGGCATATGTAATATTCTTGGTAAATCTCTAAAACTTTTTCAAAGATAGTCATCTACTGATTAAATAATTAGGTATTGCTTTTGTTTTTAATGATCTAATAATATTTATTAAAAAAAATGGAGATTTGAGAGGTAGAATTATTTTTTTTCCCAGTCAAAATCAAGTATCACATACTTTTTAGTGTAGAAATAAGCAACTAGCAATATTACTGTGCAAATTGGTCCAAACATAATTAATCCTAGAGCAACATTTTCCCCGGTGAGAGTGATTAAAGGTAAGGCATCAATTGCAGTACCAAGGATGAAAACTCCAAATGCTTGAAAAATATTACCAATAATACTATTAAAACCAGCATATACTCCCGCTTTTAACTGACCTGTTTTTTTTTCATCATCCTCAGCAATATCGGCATAAATAATATAGGGGAAGAGAAACCAACCTCCTAAAGCACCAGTTGATATAACAACGAATATTATACCTAAAATTAAACGTGGGAATGCTTCAATTAATGCTAGAAGAGAAACTGGTAGGGAAATTGCTGAGAACAGAAAAATATATAATAGGGCTTTTTTCTTTCCCAGTTTTTCTAACAATCTTCTCCAAACAAACAAAAAAGAAAATATTCCGATTATTAGAACACCTGCTATAATGTAAAAATCTGTTCCACTTAAAAACAATGCCGCTTGACTATAGGCAAGTATAACATCGGTAACAATAGACCACGCGAGACTTGCTATCCCAATCATTAATGTAATTCGAAGATAGTTTCGATTATGGATTACAATCTTGAGATTTTCTTTTAAATTCGATTTAATTTCAAATTTCGGTTCAGTTGGCATTAACATACCAACTAGTGTAAAGGATACAATTGCTATGACTCCAAAAACTATAGTAATTAGCAAAAAATTCATAGGTATAGGGATATTAGGATTTCTAGGAGGTCCTATTAAATCATCAACATAACCTGTCAAAACTAATATAGAAACTAAAGCCATGGAACCATTCCCTATCCAATTGAAATAGTTTTGAAATTGCGAAACTTTTGGGCGTTCAGATACTATGAATTGTTCAGCCATCCAAGATTGATATACTGTAGTGAGTGAGTAACTTATTTTAAAAATCAGATCCCAAATGAAAAACCATACGAATAACATCATCGTATCGCTAAGATCAGGTAAAAATAGAGATGGTAAGAATAAAAATATAAAAGATATACCCAGTAGTGGAGCAAATGCAACAATATAGGGTTTTCTCCTTCCCCATTTGGTATATTTCGCATCACTTACCCATCCAAAAAAAAACTGACTTAATCCGACGACAAGGAATCCTATAGCTTGTGTAAGTCCAACTAAAAAGGCTGATAATCCAAAACCATTCCAATATAAATTAAATAAAGCAAATCCCTCCATCCCTAAAACTAAAGAACTTCCAACGCGAGGAAATGCAAAAAGCAGTTTTTTACCAGTTTTTGATTCTTCTCTAACAACTCCTTGTAATTCATTCAAAATTTTTCACATTTTTTATGGTTTTATTTTTTAAATAGTGATTAAATATACTTAAGTGAGTGGTTTATTTAAAAATAATTAAAAAATTGTAAATTAGACATTATCATTCCAGAAAAAATAATAATAGTGCTAATAGTTTAGCTATTTAATTTAGTAATTAGATAAGCTTACCCAATAAATTAATCTTCTTCTTCGTCCCATCCTAAATCTTTTAAAACGGATTCAAAGGCTTCTGATTCTTTATCTAACACAAATTCAGTATCGTATTCTGAAGCGGCTTCTCCAAATTCTACGTTAAAATCTGGTGGAGGAAGGTCCTCTAACGAGGGTACTCCTTCTTGAGGAAGTATTCTTTCTTGAGTAGGTTGTTCTTGGACGATTTGAGGTTCTTGAATACTCTCGTCTTCTTCAATTTCCATAGGAGTGTAATCATCAAGCGGAACAGGAGGAATCTCATCATCATAAACTTTAAATTGTGGCTCAACGCTTTCAGGTGTTGCAGTAACTTGAGCAGGAATCTCTCTGCTTCGGGTTGTATGTTCCATTTGTTTTTCGTATTCTAATCCAATCGATTTAGGAATCGATACAACATTATTTTCATTTGTAGCTTCAATTTCTTCAATCTCAGTACCATCTTTTTCCCAATCGTCTAAAAATCCTAATAAATCATCTAAAGCAGCTTTGTCTTCTTCAACGCTAGGTTTAACGATTTCAGTTACTTCCTCTTCTTCTTGTTCTTTTTTTAGTTTAATTCTTTCAGACTCTTCTAAAGAAAGGGTCATATCAGTTATTTCGTCCCCAGATATTAAAATATTTAACTTTTTAGCCAATTCACGCAAATATCCGAGATAATAACCTATTCGATATACGTTCTTCAGACCACCAAATACGAGATATTCGTCGTTAATTGCCAAAATAATACTATAACCAGAAGTATTGTGAAGAATAATTTCTGTTAAAGCGCCATGAGCTGTTGCTTCGCTTAGTCTTAATCCTAAATCAATTAGCGCAGTACTAGAGGCTGATGTTGCATCTGCGTCAAGTTCAGAGGAAAAGGCAGAAGCAACTTTCATACCTACCCTAGATAATACCGCTAGATTTTCTAAATCTGTTCTGTCTTCTTCGAACTTTAAAATTTTCATCATATTATCTCGTATATCTTGCACCAGGGACGACATATTAAATCAGATTCCTTTTTGGGTTAAAAATTAGTAAAAATCATTAATTTTTATATTCTTTTAATTTATATCATAAAATCTAGATTAATATATTTTATCATAATTCCTTACACAAAATCATTCAAATTCTTCTGCGTAGATGGAGCGTTATCGAATTTGTCGAAGGAAAATCCGGATATATCTGTAATTATTCGCTTAATTTTATCAACTACTTCTTCTGAAGTTAGACTATCTGTATCGATTGTAAATACTTTTTTAGTTTTATTTTCAGAATAAAGAAACTGATTATAGTACGAAAGTATCTCTAACAAGTATTTCTTATCGTCTTCGTTCCATTCATTTCTAATTTTATCTATAGAACCTCTTTGAACAATTCTTTTTAAAATCGTATCCGGTTGAGCTGTAAGATAAATAATATAATCTTCTTTCCATTTTACCGACCTATACATATCAAGGATAAGATTATAGTCCTTTTCTTTAAGATAAAGACTTTTTGAGTAAACTAAGACACAGATAGGGGTTCTATCTAAGACGATAACCCTACCATTATAGTTATTGTCAAAGTTTGTAATATTTTTATTTCTTCTTATTAACTGTTGAAGGAAGTGAATTTCACTCCGGAAAGCAATCTGTTTATTTTCAGATCCAAAAGGAAAAGGAGGAATTTTTTTGTACCGTTCAGGAAAAAATTTGAATTTATTGTTATCCCCTAAGTTACTTTTTAAAAGATTAAATACGGTTGTTTTACCGACACCATGTGCTCCAGCAATAGATATAATGATATTATCTTTACTTCCCTTATTGGTATAATGCTTTTTACCCAATATCTCTTTCTCCACGCTGTTTAAATCGTATCGTATTTAAAAGAACATGTGTTGCTAATAATACCACTAGAGATATTTGATTTTTCTTATTTTTAAATTTATATGTTAAAGGATAATGAAAATTAATCTGAAAACTAGAAATAAACAATTAAGATAATTATGACAATGTTATAGGCTACATTGGCGATGATTGTACTTAGTAGATTGTTATTAATTTCATAAAGGACACCTAAAAACAAAAACACCATGAAATTTGGAATAAAGAAGTAAATGCCGGTTGGTAGCGTAAAAAAGAGGAAAAGAGCCGAATAAATCAAAGCAACTATGGCAATAGCTGTAGTCTTTCCGAGGAAATCATTATCGAAGCGTGCTTTTAAAGTGTTATGTAAGACACCCCTAAAAGCGATTTCAATTGATATTGCTGAAAGACTCATAAGTGCTATAAGTAAAACTATAAAAAGTAAATTTGTATTTTGAAGTATTAGATATTCCTCTGCTAAATAAGCATTTACATCAAAGAAATCTATGCCTGAATTGTACATAAAAGTTATTATCATAGATGAAAAGTTATCGATTAAGATCAATCCTACACTCCCAATAATTCCGATAATCAAAGCAATTATAAGGTATCTGTTATTTAACGATAAACTTAATTTTTGGGATTCATGTTTTTTTGAAATGATATAATATAGGGGATAAACTCCAAAAATTATATCTGGAAGCTGATTTAAGAGGATTGTTGTAATATTCAAATCTACTGTTTCTGTTGGCCCTAGCTGTAAAGTTAATAGCATACTTATGACTAAACGAATCGAAACATAAGCTACTAAGGTGTTAGCGAATACACCTATACCTTCTCTAAAATTCCATTTGTTTCTATTTAAGATAAACTTTTGTTCCGGTACAAGCTTTTTATTGGTAAATACATAACCGGTTTTTCCCTGAGATTTTTTATCTTGAGCAATACCGGTTTTTCCTGGAATTTTTTCTAATTTGGTATCGCATATAGGACATTGCTCTAATACTGAGGAAGTTATTATCGATCCGCATCCCGAACATTTTCGCGATATTGTTGTTTTTTTATGAATTTCGGGTTTCATTGTTTGTTTTTGGAGACTTTCTTCACTTGGTTTGATATTTATCACTAATTTTCCACATTTAGGATTAGGACAATAAGCAGCATTATCTTCGATTGTAGTGCCACAATACACGCAAAATTTTGTTATCTGTTGTTTATCATTTTCTTTTGACATTATCCTCAATACATAAGAAATTTATTTGGGCTTAAAGGTATTTAGTTAAGTATGTCAAATTAAAATTATATATTTTATTGTTATTTTATGCAAGCAAAATGATAAATTGACAGTTGGTGAATTACTTGTATATTTAGCAATTGTTTAGTTTAATTTTATTAAGAGGAATTTTCTCTACCATGTTTTATTAACATTTTCGTTCTTGAGTAAAGTTCCACGAGTATTAAATTATGATAGAAGGAAATCGAATCAAAATATCCCTCTCCTAAATCAGATTGATTAGCATGAACTAACGCAAGTTGAGCGTTTAACGCAGATTTCATGAGTAATTCAATTCCTTTATAAATCAAATTCGGACTCCAAGTTCCACGGTCAGGATTGGCCCACCAAGTAGTATCGGAGCATATCCCTTTATCATAAAACCATCTGGCGGTATTATAATGTCTCTCTACCTCCCAATCAATTTTCAAATCAATCTGTTCAAGCAACTTCATTAAATTGTTTAAGCTCCTAATAATTTTCCAAAACAGTGAATGAATGCGATTATTGGGGTGATCCCATAACGGATATGGAATACTTAACTTCATATCCTCATGAGTCGTACTCCAACTCGATTCTTTTGGGATTATTTTTTCCTTATGAATAGGAAAATACTTAACTAAATTTGAGATAAACTGAATTTTGATTTTTTCTTGATCGTTAATAAGATCAAAAGCTTTACTTAAAAAAGTCCTCTCAAATTTTTTTATGTGATGTCCAAAAGTTTCTGAATCCATTGCTGTTATAAAATATTGGTCCTCTTTTTTTTCATGTTTTCTTTCCATAAAAGTTGCGTTTAATTGTTCAACAAACTCTTTTGCCGTGATATCGTTAAATGCAATTTTGTTACTTAAAATATCGTCTCTAAAGAAAAGTAGTAAACCATTTGGGGAAGTATAGATTTCATCGTATAGCCACTCGTTAGGACAAGCTATACCACTCATTATTACCCATTTATACCCTTTAGTTCGTATAAATTTCGCAACTTGAGAACTGATTGATAATTCGGGAGGGAAAAATCCAGTTTTTTTCCATTGTGGAAATTCTTTTCTAACGATGTCTTCATTGAGCTCAATCTGATGTTCAGCTTCATTTTGAGGGATAAGTGGAAGGATAGGGTGGAATTTTGCGGTTCCGATAATCTCAATTTTATTACTGAAAACTAGGTTTTTCAATAATTCAATCGTATCACTCAAATCAAATTCTTTCAACATATCGATTAGAACTGCATTAATGTTTAGACTAATTTTAACATTATCATGCTCTTCTAGCATTCTAAATAACGGTTTATAGCATTCTTTATCTATCTGCCGTAATACATTACTCTCCTGAAAACAAGGCTGATACATATGCAATAAAGGAGCCCAATATATCATTTTAATATTCGATCTTTAACGATTTTATTATATTCATCTATTACACATTTATAATTTTTAGCTATTCCGGTTTAATTAACTTCAAAGCATTCTGACGAGAGACGCACGACGAGCATTTCCCACAAGGCTCTTCAAAATCTCCATAACAACTCCATGTAACATCAATAGGAACATTTAATTTACTCGCTAATTCAAACACTTCAACCTTTGTTTTGTTAGATAAAGGCATTATAAATTTTATAGCCTGCAAATCTTTATTGTGGTTAGAGATTTTAATTATCTTTTCTAACGATTCAAAAAAAGATAACCCAACATCAGAAAATCTATTGATATCATCTTGAATGTGCCCACCAATAATAATATTAGATCCATAAACTTCAGCAAAATATGCAGCATTAGAGTAAAAAATTAAATTCTTTAAGGGTATAAAGCCCTCAGGAGCATTTTCAGCCGAAGGAATTGGGTAACCCTCGAACCTTAAATCTACGGCGCTCATTATATAGGGTACAGATACTTCAACTAAAGGAACTCCTGTCAATTCAACAAGTTTTTTAGTAGCTTCTATTTCCTTTTTTGATCTCCACTTGTAGTTCATAGATAGTGCAATTATATCGTATCCTTTATTTAAAGCCCAAAATAGAGCTGTTGCGGAGTCTATTCCTCCGGATAACAATAGTATAACTTTATTATATTGATTCTTAATGTTGGAGGTTAATTTTGATTTCACTGTTATTTTTATTGCATCTTCGATTGGAGATATTGTAAAACCTAATGCTTCTGCAGCTATTTTACCATCAGTAATGATATCACATTTCATCACATCTACCATTTCTTTACATATGCCAAACTTCACAGGGGCAGAATCATAAGATACATATTCATATAAAGGAGGAGGAATATTTAATCCTATTTCCTTGATTGCTTGCCTAATCATTTCTATTAAGCTTTTCATGTTTAATGTTTGTAAACCTACTAAGTCGTATATTCTATTATCTTCTCCTTTTCCCAGCGAAGCATTTAGAAAGGCTTTTACAGCATCTCTTACGTAAATAGGTTGCATTGGTACTTCGCCATCTCCGGCAATATATAATTTACCATTATAAACTTGTTCAATGAGATCTGGAATTAATTCGTCATTTGGACCAAGAATATAAGATGGCCGAAAGATGACATAAGCAAGTTTACTCTTAATTAACACTTCTTCAGCTTTTTTTTTAGAGTAGAAGTAATTATTATTAGCCCATTCAATTTCACCATATTTATCAACTCCAAGACCGGAAGGATATATAATTCTCGAAATCCCAACATTTTCTGCTGCTTGAACAATTTTCTTTAATCCTTCAATATTTACACTTTCAAATAGAGCTTTACTTCCGCAAACAACATTGGCAAAATGAATAATTGCTTTACATCCTTTAAAAGCGGCTTCTAAAGCTTCCGTTTCAAATTTTTTAACTATAAATACATTAACACCATCCTTTTTAACAGATTCAATTACTTCATTCCTTCGGATTAAAGCATGTACCATGATATTTCTCTCTAACGCTGCCTTGATAGTCTGCATTCCAAGATATCCATTTGCACCTATAACTGCAATTTTTATTTTTTCTGACATTCCATTGATCAATATTTCTGGAATAAATTTATATTTAGAGGGTATAAATTAAAAAAAGTGAATAATCTAAGAAATGAATTTTATGATTTTTAAGCGTAAAATATATAAATTTTAAAAAGAAATTGAAAGCAGAATTCTATGAGTTATAAAACTGTAATTAATGCAACTCAAGTAAAGTTTAGTGCCTCCCATTTTTTAAAAGAGCCCTTTCAGTGCTCAAGACTTCATGGACATAATTATTATGTATCTGTAGAAGTAGAGGCTTCACTAGATGAGAATTATTTTGTTGTAAATTTCATTGAATTAAAAGATAAAATAAAAACTATAGCACAATCTTTAGATCATCGAGTTATGATTCCCGAATTGTCTAGTGATCTAACAATTACTAAAACTTCAGAATCGATCGAAGTTGTAACTAGTACTAATAAACGTTATGTCTTCCCTAAAATAGATGTGATTTTATTGCCTTTACCTGCTACTACTAGCGAACTTCTCGCTAAATTTATTCACGATAAATTAAAAGAAATTTATTCGGATAAGAGAATTACAGTAAAGCTAGAAGAGACTAAGAATACTGTTGCTGTTTATAAAGGTAATTAAAAGCATTATTAAAGATTATTTTTCAACAATATTTTCTTTAATTTTTGTACCAAAATGAGTTGCACCAGGACCGATGTGAACTAAAACTTCGTCTCCAACCTTAATATCTACAATGGAAACAGGATCACCTTCAGAGTTAACTAATCGAATCGTTTCTGCATTTTGCCCGATATAATTTATTTTCATCTTATTCCCTTGCTGATCAATTTCTAATTCTAATCTTAACATAGGGCGAGTTTCAATTTTAACTCTTCCCACTGTAATACTTTTTGCCTCACCAATAGTATTTACAACCAAAACTCGATCTCCCCCTTTCAATTCGCTTAAATATTTCGTTCGATATATTTCGTCTTCACTATCACTTGGGACCAAAATATATGCTGAAACATCCCCTGCGTTTACTCTGAAGGGTCTTGAGGAAACAAATTGTGTTTCGAATACTTCAGCATGCACTAAAGCAAAACCTTTTGCAGTGCTTCCAACAAGCATCCCCTCTCCAACTCTCAATAACGATGTAGTATCGACGCACACTCTTTCACTTTCAGGGATATTCTGAACATTGATAACTTTTGCTCTTGTTAATTCAATATTATAGCCATTTCCCAGTAATTTTTTCAATTCTATAATATCATTGGCTTCTTTAGGTGTAATTAAAATTCCATCTGTGCCGATTTCAAGGGTTTTTAGCATTAATTCTGCTTCTATTAGGTTCTCAACCAATGCAATTAGTTCTGTATCATTAGTATGCATATTTGCGATAAGATTCTCGAAGGGTATTATTTTCCAATCTTTCGCTGATACGATTATAAAATCAACTTCATTTTTTTTGGAAAGCTCTATTGCTTTTTGTTCTTCCGATTTAACATTTATCTCTAAAAGAATACCTTTATTAGCTCCTAAATTTTTACTGAGTTTAAGATGTTCAAGATTTTTAAAGATTAAATTTTTAACGGGCAGCTCGGTATCTTTTGTAAACATATTAATACGCTCAACCTGTTTTAATTCTAAATAAGTCTCTTTAGAGAGTAAAAAATTAAGAAGATTCATGTTCAAAGCTTCCTGTACTAAAGCTTTAAAATTATCTGTTTTTTTCTCGAAATTTAAAATTAT
>JAHQWP010000182.1 GCA_029856235.1 Promethearchaeia archaeon | reverse complement strand
CCCATTTAGCGGGCCAGTCGATACGCAAATTTAATTTTAATCATCCACTATAAATCGATGTTCTTCCCTGATAACCGCATGCCGGACACTTATATATAACCATTTGTTCTTTCTTTAGATATTCTATCGCCCTATTAGGCTGAATGGAGCCATCTTTTGCTCGTTCTTGTATTTTATTGCATTTTCCGCATATTGCCATAACGGGAATCCAAGTTTTTTGCATATCATTAAACTGTTCTTTACGATCATTATCTAAAGTAGGTAAAATATATTTTTTTAAAATTTCTTTAATTCTATTTGTATTTTCAAGGGCTATTTTGATTTTATCTTGCATTTCTCTTTTCTGATACAAATTATAACTCCATTTAACCTCGTTTTTTATACCAAAATGCTTAAATGTAGAAATTAATTCGTTTCCAAAATGGTAAGCATAGCTTTCACATCCACAATCTTCATAGGGACATGGAATTAAAGCGAATGGTTTACCTAAATTACTCTTCTGATAATTCTCATCAATATAATACGGAAACCTCTTAGCTGCGTCAAAGTCATCCATAAACAGATAAAAGGATACATTGACCCCCTTTTTCTCAAATATTCTCCTAAGAGCATCGCATATAATAATTTCTCTTAATATTCCGATATGAACATGCCCGGAAGGTGTTTTCCCGGTGGACAGCGTTATTTCTGTTAAATTTCTTTTAGAAATTTCTTGTACTGTTTCTTCTAACCAATGTACTAATACTTTATTTACCATACTTTTTCACTAATTAAAAAAACCTTAACAGAGTAAATGATAAAAATTATTTATGATTTTACATTTTTAAAAGTGGTGAAAGAGTTTTGAGAATCGCTGTTCTTAATAAAGATCGATGTAAACCTGATAAATGTAGCCCATTTGGGGAAAAACCATGTATTAAATATTGCCCAAAAGTGAGAACGGGTGATAAAACAATACAATTGAGTCCAAACGGAAAATCTGCCGAAATTATTGAAAGTTTATGCACAGGGTGTGGAATTTGCATAAAAAAATGCCCGTTTAAAGCGATAAACATTGTTAATTTACCCGATCCATTGGAGAACCAAATCACTTATCGGTTTGGGCCAGATCAGTTTTCTTTATTTAGAATGGCAATCCCTAAGAAGGGGAAAGTGTTAGGTTTAATAGGACAAAATGGTATAGGAAAAAGTACAATGCTTTCTATATTGTCAGGCGAATTGAAAATGAATCTTGGGAAGTTTAATAATGATACACCTGATAATGACGCGATAATTAATTTTTTTAAAGGTTCAGAATTACAACAATATTTTATAGATTTGTTTAGCAATAAGTTGAATGTTGTTTATAAACCTCAAGATATTACTCTTATCCCCAAGCATGTGTCAGGTAAAGTTTATGATCTGTTAAAAAAAAATGACACTAATGATCGTTTAGATAAAATAATTGAAGACCTAAACCTCAAAGAAATTTTAGATAGAAATCTCTCTGTTTTATCCGGTGGTGAAGTTCAAAGAGTAGCGATTGCCGCTGCATACCTTAAAAACGCGGATGTTTACCTCATTGACGAACCTAGCTCTTATTTGGATGTTAGAGAGAGAATTAACATGGCTAAATTAATTAGATCACTAACAGATAGCAATAAGACTGTTGTCGTTGTTGAACATGACCTAGCAATATTAGATTACTTAAGTGATTATATTTCCTTATTATATGGAGCTCCAGGAGTTTATGGCATTATTTCCCATCCTCAAGGCGTTAGAGTTGGGATAAATATTGATTTAAATGGATATATTAAAGACGAAAATGTAAGGATTAGAGATGAACCTATATTGTTTCACGAAAGACCTCCTATTGATTCCTTATTTGACATTGGTGCTAGCACTTTTTCATATGAAAATTTAGAAAAAACATTAGGGGGCTTCCACCTTAGTGTAACTGGTAGTGAGGTTCATGCAGGAGAAATACTAGGTATTTTAGGACCTAACGGAATTGGTAAATCTACTTTTATTAATTTAATAGCTAATAAGATTAAATCTGATAATGAAATTAGTTTAGAAAATGAAGCAATTCCCCGTTCTAAATTAAAAGTATCACTAAAACCTCAATATATTAAAATGCCAGAATCTAACTTAGTTTCTAGTGTTATTAATCAAATTAAGATGGCTCCATTTCTAAGTCAGTCGTATAAAAAGCGATTGATTAATAGTCTTAAATTAGAGAATATAAAAGAACGAAAAATATCCGAGCTAAGTGGAGGAGAACTGCAAAGAACAGCTATAGCTAATTGTTTATCAACAGAAGCTGATTTATATTTGTTGGACGAACCATCTGCTTTTTTAGATATTGAAATGCGACTAACAGTAGCTCAATTATTAAGGAAGTCTATCGAGGAATTGAAAAAATCGGCTTTCGTAGTAGAACACGATATAATTACTCAAGACTTTATAGCAGATTCTATTTTAGTCTTTGAAGGAATTCCTGGTATAGAAGGTAAAGCATTGGCCCCTTTAAACTTAAGAGACGGTTTTAATTTATTTTTAAAAATGATGGGAATTACTTTTAGAAGAGAAAAATTAACAAAACGTCCTCGGGTTAATAAGATCGGTAGCACAAAAGATGATTATCAAAAAAGAATTAATGAGTATTATTATATTCCCAAATGAAATGTAAAGAAATTTAGTTTTTTGATTGCTTACTCCTTTTTTTCCACTGGAAATTATAGATTTTAAATTTAATAATAGAATAAAATTAAAAGATTAATAAGATAATTTAAATATCCCCAAATAATTTAGAACTGGGCTCTATTTTATTATATGTACATATACCTCTAAAATCTATTTTATTAAAAATTGCAATGGAAATTTAGGGGTTTTTGATATTTTGTTAATAAAATAATAAAAAATTAAAAAAAGAAGGATTTAATAACTATTCTTTTAATTTCCAAAAAACTAAAGGTCTACCTCTCATTCCACTGTTCCGAGTAAATTTTTCAATAAGTCTTCTTTTTTGCAACTTAAGCAAGTTATCATAGATGGTCGTTCTTGGGCTATTAAGAACTTTAACTAAATCTCTACGGGTTGAAGGTCCAATGTCTTGAAGTTTTTTTATTAAATTATATTGAATCGGAGTTAAATACTCTTTCGGATTTATTTCATTTTTAATTACTACTCTATAAGCCATAATTTATTCCTCCAAAAATTTTAGCATTTTTATTAGTCTTAATTATTTTATCGACAATTTATCGACATTTTAACTAAAGAACCAATAACTAGTTCTATGATATATTATAGTATCAATTTTTATATAAAGATGCTTATTTATGCATTATTATCATCAATAAACATAAATTTAAAAACGACAAAATTATTCTATATTTGTGAAATAAAATACAAAAAACAAAATAATGACTGAAACAACAAGAACAACAGTTACTTTAAGTAAAATAAGTATGAATCAAGTAAAAGAATTAGTAGGTGTATTTGGGAGCACACCTGCTTCTGTGATAAGTCGAATTGTCGAACATTTCTTTGATTATGGGAAGTTTGATGATGTAATAGAAAAAATGAAAGCAAAAAAGAGAGAATTATTCCCACCTAACGATACTATCATTAACAATAAAATTAACAACCTATTCAAGGGAGTTAACAAGATACCTTTTAATGAGTTTATTGATTTTTTGCAAGTTGATAAGACACATGTCTTAGAAAATATCCATATTTGGGCTGATAAATATAATATTAGAATTGTAGAAAATTTAGTTATTAAAAACTCTGATTAAAAAGTTTTAATTTATATTTCCTCCTCTTTCGCTGAACACCTAAGAAAGCTAAATTTTATTAAAGTTATGCACCAAAATCTTCCAAAAAATTATTGGCTAAGTCTAATGGCCAACCTAACAGGGTGGTCATAACACCAACAATTATAAAAAAAATGAACAAAGCTAATCCAATTAATAAAGCATATTCAACGAGGTTGCCCCCATATTCATCCCCAAAGAAATCCTTAACTTTCTCTTTAAGCTTTTTACTACCCTTTCTAATAGAATTCCATTTTTTCATGATTAAGGTTATCTATTTTTATATACCTATCTGAAAAAATCCTTATAAACTAAACTTAAAAATTATATATTTTTACTCTATAATAGTTTTCAGCGTTTTCTTGAGCTCTTCTTCTTTTGATTGTTCTCTAGGAATTATTAGCTGGAATTTTCCGTCTTCTCTTCTTCTAGGAATTATGTGAACGTGAAAATGATCGATAATTTGACCTGCAGCTTTAAAATTATTTTGTAAAATATTATATCCATCAATTTTCAGTTTCTCATAGATTTTGCTAGATATATTTTTAACTATCTTAAATACATCAGTTAACTCATCGACAGGAATATCTTCTAAATTATTGTAATGATTTTTAGGAATGACTATTGTATGGCCATTTGAAATAGGAAAAATATCTAAAAAAGCTAAGCTAGTATCGTTTTCGAATAGAATTTGAGATGGAATTTTTTTATCTACTATCTGACAAAAAATGCATGCTTCATCTTTTAACAAATCTCTCACCTTCTAATAATCAATTTATAATAAAAATAGGGTCTTAATTTTTAAAAAAACTTTCACAGCCTTTTAATTTTTGTAGTTAGTTTTTTTCTCAAGTATTACCTAACAGGATTTTGATACATATGTTTTATGACGAGATTAAATCATTAATAGAAAATAAATTATCTCCGAGAGTATTCCGATTTAATTCCGAATTCTACGGCTTATACTACGGTCAAGTTAATAATAAAAAACACATAAAAAGATTAATGTTTACAGTAGATTTGAATCTAGAATCAATTCACTATGCGATCAGAAACAAAATTAATCTTATCATTTCTTTGCATGGTCTTACGAAGGAACCAATTGCAAACTTTAACCAGCTCCTAATAAATAAATTGACGTTACTCTCTAAATATCCCTTATTAGTGTATATTTTAAATTCTTCTTTTATAGCCGCAGAAGGAGGAATTTCCGATACTTTAATGGAATCCCTATATTTGAAATTAGAGAAACCATTGAGTATCAAGAATGATAGAAGCGAAAAGGTTCCTATCGGGAGAATATGTCTTCCAAATTCTTACTCGCGAGTTGAAAAGGCACTAACTATAGAAAATTTGTTAAAAAGGATTAAATCAAATTTCAATACGGATAAAATTTTATTTGTTGGCGAATCAAAATCAGAAATCAATAGAATTTGTATTGTGGGAACAGAAGCAGTGGATTTGAAATATCTAAAAAAAGCATTAAAGAACGGGTGTGATTGCTTTATTTCGGGTAATTTCGATCACAACATAGCTAATTATGCAAAGGATACGGGTTTAAACTTAATTGGAATATCTCTTTACAACTGTAACACAATTGCATTGAAAAAATTGCATAACCTCCTTAGCTTA
This sequence comes from Promethearchaeia archaeon, assembly GCA_029856235.1. Classification (GTDB taxonomy): domain Archaea; phylum Asgardarchaeota; class Lokiarchaeia; order Sigyniarchaeales; family SOKP01; genus SOKP01. Next base: position 13,048 of record JAHQWP010000182.1, on the reverse strand, counting down.
GAATTCCCACGCGATGATTTCTACTTTTTTGAAGCAAAAAACCCTATTCAAGTTTTTGCATAAACTGATATATTGCTTATTTTCCATTATTTAGAATGCACTAGTTTCAGCCAAAGTATTGATGTTATTAGTAGAAGATAATTAAATTAAATTTAAATGGTATAAATTTTACCATCATGGTAGTTTAAAAATAAAAATTAAAGTGAAATAATTAATGGTATTGCTTGAATATAACGGAAGAAGTCCAACTATTAGCAGTAATTGCTATGTATCTCCACTAGCAACTTTAATCGGAGATGTCACCGTCCATGATAACGCAATTATATGGCCTGGTTGTATAATTCGTGCTGAGAATTCAAAAATAAACATTAGCGAGTATACAACTATATTTAACGGTGTTATGATGTTTACGCGGTCCCAAAAAAGCTCGATTAATATAGGTCGTTATTGTATCATAGAATCGGGAGTAACTCTTCTGGGATGTTTTATGGAAGATTATGTACAAATTATGGAAGGTACTCTAATATATGAAGAATGTTCAATAGGAGAAGGGTCCGTCATCGTAAAAAATAGTCAAGTTCCTCCTGGCTTAGTAATTCCCGCTAGATCTGTATTGCGAGGAATACCTGTTGAACCAATAAGAGAACAATCTCGAAACGAAGTCCTAAAGCAAAAAGATAGAGCAGAGCACTATTCTGAATTATTCATGAAGATAAAAGAACAACTACCTAATGCTCAGAGTTACTTATTAACATTACCAGATTTTGTGAAGCTACTTTTAAAAAAAGAAATCTAAAAAAAAATTATATTTCAATATTTAATTTATTTACCAATTCTTTATATCTCGAGCGAAGAGTTACTTCTGTAACGCCTACTATGTTAGCAATTTCTTTTTGAGAGATTCTTTTGTCTCTCTTCTTGCATACCAAATATAACGCTCCTGCACACAAACCCTTTGGATCTTTTCCACTTGTAGAATATTTAGTAACAAATGATTGGAGGATATTTATTGTAGTTTTTTCAGTTTCCGCATCTAAACTTAATTCAGCAACAAACCTTGGGATTAATGAAATAGGGTTTGTCGATGGGGCCTTTAAATTTAATTCTCGTATTATTGTTCTGTAGCATCTCCTTACATTTTTTGCATTAACAGATGTTTGATCTAATATTTCTTGAAGCGTTCTGGGGATTTTTCTCTCTCTACACGCGAAATATAAGCATGCAGCAACCATCCCATTAATAGATCTACCACGCAATAATTTTTTCTTAAACGCTTCAATATAAAGTCTAATAGCTGCCTTTTTTACATGATTCGGCAGATTTAAGTTACTACCTATTCTTTTTAATTCTGTAGTTGCTATTAACATGTTGCGTTTATCCCAAGTCATCCGAGAATTCCATTTTGCAGCTCTTTTTAAGTCAGGGCTTTGTATATTGTTCTTATCAATAACGGTGCTTAAACCCATATCAGGTAATAGAATTGAAATTGGAGAACCTGTTCTTTCTCTCCTTTCTTTTTCTTGCTTTGTAAATGCTCTCTTATCGCTATGAGACACATCTACGATTCTTTCGCTTATGACTAACCCACATTGTCGGCATACAATTTCTCCCTTTTCTTGAACTGAAATTGTATTACCTTCACATTCTGGGCATAAATTTGATAAATTACTCACTTCAGATTTTATTTCCATTTTAAAAACCTCTTTAAAAATTTGAACTTACCTAACTGTGAAACTTTCTAAATTCCCGTGTAAACTAACTGAAAATCGTGTAAAATAACAATAAATCTAAATTCTTGTGACTGAAATCGATTTATTACTTGAATGCAACATAATTATATGCAACTTGGATATATAAATCTTATGATCAAACCTAGAGACCTTTCGTAATATATTAAAGCATAAATGGCATAAAAGTAGTGAATCCAAATAAAATACCTCCTGGAATTGTTATTATTAACCACTTAAATGTCCTTCTTGGTTTTTCTACTTTATTTAAAAACAAGTAGACCGAGAAGAATATGTGAACTGTATTGACAAATGACGCTATAGCAATACAATAATAGATTGTTTTTTCATGGGGATAAATAGCCAGATTGATATTACTTATTCTATTTAATGCTAAAGGATCTATGTCCTCAAGGCTAAAAAAAGTAAAAATTAGGCGATCTGGAATTGGATCCAAAAGCCATATCAAAAAAAATATCAAATAATTGAATAGTATCCCAGAACCCATTACAATGTAAACAGTACCTACTATTAATCGCGGTTTAGTAAGCTGATCAATTTTGGTTTCTTCTTTTTCTTTAGAAAATGCTCTAGATTTGAAATATATACCTCTTGCTTTTAGGAAAGTTAAAATACCACACCCTACTAGTACGATAACAAAAATATATTTTAAAATTATAAAGTAAATATGAGCATAGTGATTAAAGGCAATACAGAAGTTCTCAAAGAAATTTATAATATCTACTATTGAATCATCAAGATTCGATATTTCCATCTTATATTATTTTTAAACTGAATATAAAAAAACTACACATTTTATGTTGAAAATATCAAGTTTAAAACTTTTAAATCAGTTAATTAAACACTTTCTCAATCCTAGATAGTAGATCACATTATCTTTTCGCATTCATGGTTTATTTCTTTCATTGTTGTGTTAAAATCTTGCCACCAATCTTGACCCTGCTGAGTTACGAGCATTGCATCGACTTTCCTTGTATCTAAGCACCGGATTTCCTCTTTGTGCGCTTTTACTTTATCTTTCCATATTTGGCTAAATATGTTTTGTACGTTTATCTTTACTTTTTTTATTAACTCTTCGTAAGTAACAGAAACATCCTCTTTTTTTTGTAGCTTTTGAAGCTGATCAAACTTGATTTTTTCCTTTGCTCGATTTAAATCCCCGCAATTTATCGTGATCGTAAATGGTTCTGCTTTTCCGTACTTACAAAATTTTTGAATATCACAAGGCGAACAATAACTTTCAAAGCTGATTAGATAATCTTCTAATCCTATGATTGAATAGCTTAAAATTTTCGACAATAAATTCACTCTTGAGACCTATAATAAGAAAATACACTCTTTTACCTATTAAGTTTTAAGGCAATAGAAGACAAAAAATTTTTTTAATTACCTTTTATTTAAGTATTTATCAAAATTTATTTATGATTCTTATTTAGAATTAGTTGAAAAATTCGGGAGAGTGGCTTAGCCTGGTATAGCGCACGGCTGATAACCGTGAGGTCGGGGGTTCGAAGCCCCCCTTTCCCATTTAAACAATATTGTGTTTAGCGAACTCGATATTCCCATTCTTTTGAATATACTCATTATTAGGCTTTTAAACCGAAATCAAAATAATATTTTTATATTTCATAGAAGATTTAACATTATTGAGCATGCAAATTTTAATCGTTTCTGGTACTCCCGGAACCGGAAAAACTACAATATCAAATAATGTAAAAAAGTATATTGATGTTAAAATAATTAGTCTAAATGAATTAGCAATCTCAGAAAATTTAATAGAAAAATATGACACTAAAAGAGAAACATCTGTCATAGATAATAAAAAAATAATTGGTTTCCTAATCGAATTAATAAAAGAGTATGAAAAAGAAGATCCGGAATTTTTAATAATTGAAAGTCATTTTTCTGATATAGTTCCAGAGCAATACATCGATTTTGTTATAGTTCTAAGATGCGATCCGGACGAATTATATAGTAGGTTAAAAAGAAGAGGTTATAAAACAGAAAAAATTAGAGAAAATGTTCAATCAGAAATTTTAGGCAATTGTGTTAACTATTTTATGAATAAACCAATAAACACACCGATACTAGAAATTGACACAACAAGGGCTAGTATAGAATTAATTACAAAAACAGTAATTAATATTCTTACTAAAAAAGTAGATATAAAAGATTTTTATGCAGGTAAAGTTGACTGGTTAGAAAAATTATTTCAAGAGGATCGTTTGCAAACATTTTTTGATTAGTTAAAACTGATTTTAAGTGAAAAATAATGAAATTTGAGATATTAGATGTCGACGCTCTAGCACGGTTAGGGCAGATTAAATTAAACAATAAAGAGATGGTCACTCCTAACTTATTTCCAGTAATCCACCCTTCCAATAATCTTATCTCACCGCTCGATTTAAAAAAAATAGGAGCGCAATGTCTCTTTACAAATGCCTATATTATCTACAAAAACGAAAAACTAAGAGATAAAATACTCCATACAGGGCTTCATGAGTATCTAAATTATGATGGGATAATCGCAACAGATAGTGGTGCGTTTCAACAATATATGTATAATAACGATTCCGTAGATATCGATGCGGATAGTATTGAAAAATTTCAAGAGAATATTGGATCAGACTTTCCTGTTATTTTAGACATCCCCGTACAATTAGAAGATGACTATGAAATATCAAAGAAAAAAGTTTCTACTACAATTCAGAGGGCGAAAGATAATATTTCAAGAAGAACTCGTTCAGATTGTTCTTGGTTTGGGCCAATACACGGAGGAAAACATCTAGAATTAGTAAAAGAAAGCTCACTCGAAATGAGTAAATTAGATTTTGGAGTCTATGCAATCGGTGGATTAGTAAAAGCGTTTTTGGATTACAGATTTGAACTAACAACTCAAATTTTATTAACCACAAAGAAATATATTATTCCCAATAAACCCATTCATATGTTTGGTTTAGGATTGCCTCAATATTTTTCATTGGCAGTCGCATGTGGTTGTGATTTAATGGATTCGGCGGCATATATACTATTTGCTAAGCAAAATCGTTATTTTACTCTGTCGACAGGTACTAAAAAGCTTGAAGAATTAGAAGAATTTCCCTGTCACTGTCCTATATGCTCTGATTTTACTCCAAAAGAAATTAAAAAATTTGAAGAAAATTTGAGGATTGAACTCCTCGCAAAACACAACTTATACTTATCCTTCTCTGAATTAAGAACAATAAGACAAGCAATAAGGGAGGGTAATTTATGGGAGTTAGTAGAACAGAGAGTACGCAATCATCCGAATTTAGTAAAAGCATTGAATTTAGTAAAATTGAATAAACCCTTTTTTGAGATTTATGAAAAAGCATATAAAAGTCATGGGAGACTCTATTCTTCCAAAGAAAGCATAGAAAGACCCTTAATTTATCGATATGAACAAAAAATTCTTAATAATTACCGTTCTCCTAAAAATGTTAAATTTCTCATTATTTTACCGGAGTTGGATGTAAAAGGTACGACATCGCCCTCTGTAAACAAATGGCTAAATGAAATTAACAAGAACGATTTAATTCAAAGAATGGATATCCACTTAGCGTTTTATTCCATTATATTTGGAATCATTCCATACGAACTCATCGATTCATTCCCTATGGGACAATACGAAACAAGTGCTAATTCTTCAATAAATAACATTTTCTATCAAAATTCTATAATAAATTCAGAAAAATTATTAAAAAGAATATCTAGCAACTATCATAAATGCGTCCTGTTAATTCCAGATATGTATTTAAACCAATTTAAGGAATTGAAAAAATTCCCTAATACACATCCCATTAATGGTTTAAAAAATGTTCTGAATAAAATCTATGGAATTAATTTTTCCGAATTTAATGATATATCAGAAATTATACACTTTTTCAAAGATGGGTAAGAAATGGCCATATTAGACTCAATCAATGCAATCGGGCATTCACTTATACAATGCACTCACAGAACTACCATTGAATTAACTAAGGACGATTATCTTACCAAAAAAGGAACGTGTATTTTGGGTATAAAAGCCTCAAAAGCCTGCCATGATTTAACTCCAGAATTAAAGAGAAAAATAGTGGCCGGAGAGAAAATCGAGGTGGTAATAAAAGTGGGTGAAAATATTGATCATTTTTATGGCTATGGCAATAAAAAATTAACATTACTAAGTACAAAGGACTTAGTTTTTCGAAAAAGCAACTATATATGCGACAGGACTATCCTTATAAGATGTACAAAATCCTCAAGGGATTTGAACCGCAGTCTTATTAAAAATTTAACTAATTCCAAGAACCGTATCTCAATAGTTTTCAAAGATAATGATGTAGATGAATAGGCCGAGAAAGGAAGACACTCAATTTTTAAAAATACAAAAGGATCACGCTGAAGAATTTCTCAAATTGATAAAGATAAAATTTTCCGATGTGAACATTATTGATAAAAGAAAAAAAGTACTACATAGTGGTTCCTATGTGCTGTTTCCTTTAATAAAGAACAGAGAAAATGTGAACAAATTTATTGAAAGTGATGTATTCGATTTAAAATTTGAAATTCTTAACACTAACGGGGAACTGGATCCAAATTATAAATTTCGCTCAATTGAAGAAGCCTTAGCAGACGAATTACCTGAAGATATTATAGAATTAATACCAAAATCTTATGATGTTATTGGTAAAATCGCAATTATCGAATTTGACCAATTTATCGCGTTAAACATTGATAAAACCTCGTTATATAAGAAAAAAGTGGCTGAAGCGATAGTAAAAGTGAATAAGGGGGTAGAAACAGTTTACGAGAAGAAAAGCGAAGTAAAAGGAAAATATAGGTTAAAAGATCTACAGTCGATTTTTGGTGAAGATAATCCTGAAACTATTTATAAAGAGAATAATTGTACGTTTAAATTAGATGTCAAAAATACATACTTTACCCCAAGATTAGTTTTTGAGCGAAAACGTTTAAGTTTACTTAATTTTGCAAAAAACGAATCAATCGTAGATATGTTTGCCGGCGTTGGACCAATCTCTATTCAAATTGCTAAAAGCAACGAGGTAAATGTTTATTCTTTTGATATTAATCCAATGGCTTATAAATATCTCATCGAAAATGTTAAATTAAATAAACTTAAAGGGGAGATTTCCGCTCATAACATAGATGTCGCAACCCTCATCAATTTGTCAAATGAATTAGGAACTCATTTAAACGATTGCGTAGATAGAATTATAATGAATTTGCCGGAACAATCTATAAAATATATAGATATAGCATGCTTTTTGATGAAAAAAACAGGTGGAATACTACATATTTATCAATTCTGTGAAAAACCAAATCCAATTGAAAAAGGAATTGAAAACTTAAGGAATAAGTTAAACGGGAAGGGATGGCGTTTAGAAGAGATAATTAACTCTAAGATAGTTAAAGCGTTTTCTCCTAAATCTGATTTAATTGTGATAGATGCTAAAATTAGGTATATCCCTTAAAACTTAATGTATTGAACTTTTAATTTTAATTTATAAATTCAGAACTGGAAAGTCTAAAAAAAGATTAATATGATTAGTTTAGTTTGTTAACTGATAAACTCATCCCACCATCAATAATTAAGTTTTGTCCCGTGATATAATCGGCTGTTGGAGATGCCAAAAATACTGCTAAGTCAGCTACCCATTCAGCTTCACCAATTCTATCAATTGGAATCTTAACATTTCTTGTTTCAAGAAATTGGCGAATTAATTTGGGATCATTATTATAAATAGGTGTTAAGAAGACTCCTGGACTAATAGCGTTCACAGTTATGTTGCTTTTTCCTAATTCCAGAGCCCAAAGTTTCGTAAATGCAATTAATGCCGCTTTACTCGCGCTATAAATCCCAAGCATCGGATTATGGCCATTAGGTGTACCTGCAACTGACGCGATGTTTATAATTTTACCCGCAATTGGTTGGAACTGCTTTTGTCGTTTCATACTTCGGAAAAATGCTTTAGTAACATTCAATGGGCCTTTTACATTGACCGCAAACACTTTATCATAAACAGATTCTTTTGCTTTTAGGGCAGTATAAAGTCCTCCATCTATTCCTGCATTATTTACTAGTAGAAAAACGTTGTCGAAAGTTTCAAATGTTTTCTTAGCCATTTCTTCAACTTCTTTGGAATTTGAGACATCGGCTTTAATTAAGAGAATAGTCGAATTATAGTGTTCCAACACTAATTTCCGAGTTTCCTCGAGACCAGCCTCGTTAATATCATTTAAAACCAAATCAGCTCCTTTAGCAGCATATGCGATAGCCATTTTTTGGCCAAATCCACTACCAGCTCCAGTAATAAGAGCCACCTTTCCTTTTAAAAATTTATCTTCAGACATTTTAAAATACCTTTTAGAATTATTATTGTTGACGATTTTTAGATTAGCTTTATTCAACATTGAATTAAATGTTTATTTAAAAATTAAAAAAAGTAGAATTAATAGAATTTTTAGAGCTAATTAACCGTATAATCCACGGTTTTTCTTTATATTTCCAATTACTTTCATAGCGATTGGGGTTTCAAAAGCTATGTCTACATCAATTACAGCTGGTTTTTTAGACGCTATTGCTCTTTGTATGGCAGGTTTAATATCTTCAGGATTTTCAATTTTTTCTCCGTAGCATCCAAAACCTTTCGCAATTTCTGCGTAATTAGTTGGGGGTAAATCTACATCGCAATATCTCTTCTTAAACTCTCCTTTTTGTTTGCTTTTAATCATACCCCACGCACAGTTATTGGCCACGATAATAATTATTGGCAGATTCAATCTAACCGCAGTATCTAACTCCTGAACATTAAACATAAAGCTTCCATCTCCGTTTATGACAACAACAAGCTTATCTGGGTTCGCAATTTGAGCTCCTATCGCATGAGGGATGCCCGTGCCTAGATGCCCCATAGTTAACGGAAAGTAAAGGGTTCTTGGATCGCGGGGAAAATTACTTATTAAACCAAATGTAAATACTGCTATATCACCACCGTCAATAACTAGTTGAGAATCGTGTTTTATCGAATCCAATACTTCATATGCAAGTCTTTCGGGTTTCATAGGTAATTTATCGTACTTTAACAACTTCTGAATTGCTAAAGCGTCGTTTTTTCTAACTTCCGTAAGATATGTGTTCCATTCCGTCCATTCCGTTATCTTCTCTTTTGGGAGAGATGTTTCCATTTCAGCAAGCACTTGTTTTATTACAGCTTTCGCGTCTCCTATAATTGCTACACTTACTTTTCGGTTTCTTCCAATCATTTCTGGATCGATGTCGTTTTGGATTATTTTCGCATTTGGGTTCCATATCGGAGGAGCCCCAAAGAGGATCGTATAATCCCATTTTGAACCGAAAGATATAACCACATCTGCTTCAGACACTGCTTTTCTGTAGGCGTTAGCAACTAAATAAGAGCCTACATATGTGTCACTACGAATGTCTATGGCACCAACACCGTTTATGCTTGTGCCACACGGGATTTTATAGGTTGTAGATAATTTTATTAACTCATTAGACGCATCAGATGCGTGAATTCCGCCACCTGCAACAATTAAAGGTTTTTTCGCAGTTTTCAAGATTTCGATTGCTTTTTTAATCGCGTTTGGGTTTCCAACCGGCCTATCAACTGGTCTGTACTGCTCTGGATTTAATATATTATTTGCATCCTCATCAGAAGCTTTTCGGACAAGTGCGGTTTCTCTAAACTCTAGAAAAACGGGACCTCTCCTGCCTGACATTGCAACTTTAATTGCTCTTTGTATAGCTTTCGGAATCTCATATGGTTCTTCGACCGAAATTTGTAGTTTAGTTATTGGTTCCATTAATTTCATTTGATCTAATCCGCCTTGGAGAATGCCAGTATCGTCGAACATTCTACCGATTTGTGCTCCGATAACAAGAAGCGGGATAGAATCTGCCCACGCTGTAGCTACTGCTGGGACGAGATGAGCGACCCCCGGACCTGCAGTTCCTAAGCAAACACCAAGCTTGCCTGTAGCTCTTGCCCAAGCATCTGCCATGTGTCCTGCCGCTTGTTCGTGGCGAACCATAACAGTATCAATACCTTCTTCTCGCCCATATCTCTCTATAGCGTCATAAATTCTTAATAATTCTCCGCCAACAAGACCGAAAATCTTTGTTATTCCCTCCTTGAGAAGGCTTTTAACAACTAGATCACCGCCATCTAAAGGACTAATATTTTGTTTAGACATAAATTGAAGTATTGTAAATGAAAAATAAACTTTTTTACGAGAATATAAGATGAGAAGATGTTGTATTTTTTAAATGGCCTACTAAATTATTTAATACTCTCAGCAAAATCGAGTGCTCCAGTTGGTTTTTTTAACTGAAATTCTTCGTTTAAGATCATTTTTTTTAATTGCTCAGCTAAAAGAATTGCTCCGGCTCGATCTGATTGTCGTAATACGACGGGAATGTCTCTTCCTTCAAAATTAATTGACTTAAGGTCTAAACTAAAAGCCTCTGGACACAATCTTGCGCAGTTGCCACAATTAAAACATCGAGATCTATTAATTGCTACGATAAGTTCATCTCTTATAATAAAAGCGTCTGTAGGGCATTTTCCGATAACTTCACAATCGTAGCCTTTTCTACACGCTTCAGGATTAAATTTCATTATGAAGTTATTTTGCCAGACATCTCCGTAAGTTATTTCTCCCACTTTCTCTCTTCCAACAAGACTTAGTATCTTCAATTTTACATCTTTGTCAGATTTAACGATATTATTGAACACGCGTTCGCTGAGAATTGGAATTGGTACCGCTATCGAACAGATGGGTTCAAGTCCGTAAGAAGTTTTAAAAGCACCCATAAATTCTGGACTCATTTGAATCATCGGAGCTATAGTCATCATATTTGGTTTTTCTATATAATTACGCGTACCCGGTCCCATTAGATAACCAATAGCACCGTTCACTAAAAGTGGGGAGCCTACGCCAAAAGAGTCAAATTCAGGATCGTTTTGAAACGGATTCAGGGCACCACAACCAGAAAACGTAATCTCTGATTTATCAGGTTGAAATGGAAGGCATGAAAATATTGTGTTTACCTGATACGATTTACAGTTAAGCATTGCATTGTAATTTTTTATGGCTTGTCTAGTACCCATTAGTTTCGCGTATTGCATATCTTCTAAAGTTAATTCTTTTTCGACTTTTTCTCCTTCACTACTTTTAGCGAGAACCTCTACCAGTTTACCTTCAACGAGTTCTCTAAATAACGACCCTCCACAATATTCTTTTCTTGACTGGCTTTGTGCAGTTCCATAAACTATGAGATCTGCAATTCCTAAGTACTCATTGGGACACGGACCTGGAAATGCGGGGATGCCATTTATGCTAATCTCAGTAAATTTGCGCAATGTCTTTGGTGCGCTCAGTCTGAAAGAAAATAACCCCAAAATTCCACTCATTAAACCTTTGGTGGCTGTAGTTATCACATCTACATCTTCAAACTTAACATGTTCTCCATCGCTTATTCGCGTGATGAATTCTTGAACGGTAATAACATTCGCAGTACCACTACTAATTTTTTTCCTTATTTCAGAAAGCTTTCGTTTATTAGGCATAAGAACCACTTATATTATAAAACAGTATAACTTGTAAAATATTTATTCTAATAAATTTTTTTTTATTAAAAACTACTAAAAACACCGAAAACGCTACTTGAAATTCCAATTCTAAACATAGAGGTTATTTCCTTAATGCCATATTTTGAGTCAAGATTAAGACTAAATCTTAGTAATTTAGGAGAAGTCGAGCAGAAGTTAAATTTTTGCAGAGTTTTAGGGATCAATAATTTAATTATAGAATTAGAAAATGGCGTGAACAAGATAACACCGGAGTTAAAGGAGCTAATTAACAAATATTCGACATTTAAATTATACTATCGCACAACTATTAACCCAAAAAATTTAGATGATTTAAAAATTAGTCTTAAAAAAACAAAAAGTATATTGGGTATTATTTCAGTTGAGTCATCCGACAGAAAGGTTCAAATTCAAGCTGCTAAAGATTCACGAGTAGATATGTTATCATTTTCGACTGAAAATATTATTAAAACAATCACTCCAGGTGTAATATCGCTTACAAAACAGAATAATTCATTTATAGAATTTTCTTTAGAGTCAATTATGATAAAAAATAAAGCGATTCAATCTAGAGTTCTTAGGAGTTTATACCGCGCATTACAATTAGCTATACAATTAAATGCTAATTACATTATTAGTGGAAATTTTGATGATGTATTTAACTTGAGACATCCCAGAGCGTTAGTTAGTGTTTCTCATACCTTATTGGATATACCTTTGTTGAATGCCAAGAAGGCTTTTTCTGAGAATGTGATGGCTCTTATCAGTCGTGCTAAAATGCGTCATAATAAAAACTACATTGAGCCCGGAGTTAAGTTGATTAAAGGAGGTGATGCCCAATAGTTAAAAAAGAGAGACATAGATATATCCTATTTAAATTAATAAAACAAGGCGATTTCGCTTTGATCGAGAGAGATATTATAAATTCAGTATGGGGTTCAATTTGGAAATATTTTGGATTAAAAGAGGCAAGTAAGGTAGGTTTATGGTTGCTCGATATCAATTTTAATGATGGGTTGGGTATTTTTCGGTGTTCTCATAGTACAAAAGAAGTTGTAATGTCAGCGCTAACGCTAATAACTGAAATATCCGGGAATCAGGTTATTATTTCACCAATTAAGACTTCTGGTACTATTCGTAGCATTCAAAAAATAAAGGAATTAATGTAAATTAAAGAGTAAGTCAGATATATATATTTGAAATTTAAAGAAGAGATAATGAAATACCCTAATCTAACATTCGCTCAAATCGAAAAAATAGGTAAATCATCGAACATCGAAATTAGCACTTCTTTATCACACATTAAAGAGATCGATAATTATCGTAATTTGTTAATAATCAAATCGGAAACTAGCATATATGCAAAATTCACGGTGTATCCTACCAATAGGGAAAAACTGATTAAAATTTTACTAACAGGTTTAACCCAAATTGATGAATATATTGAAATTTTTTCTCGAGAACTCCATAAATATAAAATTATTCATTCTTCAGGGTTAGTATTTATAGACGGAGAGAGTTATTTTGAATGTTATCTCGATCTGTCTTTAGATGACGAAGAATATAAAGGTTTAAAAACATTTCTGGATAAGAATAAAAGTAAATTCAAAGATATAAAAATAGAAGAGTTAAGTTTATCTAAAAGAAAAGTGAATCCTCATGGAC
>JAHQWP010000181.1 GCA_029856235.1 Promethearchaeia archaeon | reverse complement strand
TTACCAACACACTCAATTCACTTCTTTTTAAAATTTGTAAGGAAACAGCGTCAAAAATGCGATACTCTCCGGCGGATGCTTGCGTATTATCTGAAGTTTCTAAAATTAATTTTTGTAGGGAATCGTACGAAATTTTTTCTAACAATTTTGCATCTTTATGAAGATTTGGATCTTTATCGTATATACCGTCAACATCCGTAAGAATAGCTAGTTTTTCTGCTTTTAAATATTCAGCAACGGTTATAGCTACTGATGTAGTTGATTGCCCAGGCTGTAAACCCCCCATTACTACGACTTTGTGCGAACCCATAGCTACTGAGAGTTCCTCAAACGATTTTGGTACTTGAGGATAAGCTAACTCTTTCATTTCAGCCATAATTAATCGAGAGTTTACGCGCGATATATCAATTCCTATCAAGTCACATAATACTTCATTCTCGGTAGAGGCTTTTATTGCTCGAATATATTGTCTAGCGATTGATCCGCCTCCGCATACGATAATAATCGAGTTAAATTGTGTCTTGTTTTTTATTATATTGCAAAATTCAGTGATTTTTTGAGAATTTATAGTTCCCCCATCAGAAAAGAGAAGAGAGCCCCCAAACTTTATCACAATATTCTTTGTCATAATAAACTATAATTGACTTTTATTTTTTAATTATACATATAATTAAATTGATAAAAGTAAAACTTTGCGGGATATGGTAAGCAGCACTAATAAAATAATTGTTGAAGTTCCCCATCGTATTTCGGGATTTTTTGAAATTGTAGATAAAGAAAACGGTATTCCAATTGACAATCCGCAAAAGATAGGTTCTCGAGGAGCCGGATTTAACGTAAGTGGAGTAGGAAAAACAGCTATTTCTTACCAAAAGCTTGAAAGAGATGAGGAAAGTCGGTGTACGATTTATATTAACGAAGATAAATTGGATAAAAAAGCAGAAACAACATATTTCATATACGATTACATTAAAAATCTAATTAATTACCCCATAAAAGTAAAAATTAAACACACTTTTGATTTACCGGTAGGGTGTGGGTACGGTGCAAGCGGTTCAGGAGCATTAGGAACGATTTTTGGACTGAATAAACTTCTTAACCTAGGCTTGACCAATTTTGAAAGCGGAAGGATAGCTCATATTGCAGAAGTTGTTAATAAAACGGGGTTGGGGACTGTTTGTGGTCAATTAGGAAGAGGTTTGTGCGTTTTAAAAGAGCCGGGTTATCCTTGTAATTACGAGCGTTTACAAAGTCCGAATGATATTTTAGTCCTTTGTGGAACTTTCGGAACGATACAAACCAAATCAATCTTATCCGATGAGAAACTAAGTTCAAAAATAAAAGAAGCTGGGAAACTTGCTTTAGACAAATTATTATTAAAACCACATTACGAAAATTTCATTAAAATCTCATTCCAATTCGTAGAAGATACTAATATTATGGAAATTTTAGATTTAAATAAAACTAAAGAATTATTAAACGATTTATTCAAATCAGAGATTATTGGAGCAAGTATGAATCAATTAGGTCGCTCTGTATATGCATTTTGTAAAAAGGGAAAAGAAAATGAATCGAATGAAATCTTTAACACATATAAACCGGATATAAAAACATTTAACTTAACAATAAACAATCAAAAGACAATCAATTTTAAAGAAAAATGAAAAGAAAGGAAAAAATTACATTTGATTATTATTTGTTTTTGTCGAATTTAACGATTTTGATTTTAACGTAGCAGCTTCGACCGCTCTGATCAGAGTTGCTCTTATTTTTGCGGACTCAAGTTCGTGTATCGCAGTTATTGTTGTTCCTCCCGGTGTAGCTACCATGTCTTTCAGCGCTGCAGGATGTATATCCGTTTCTAATAGAAGTTTTGCCGAACCTAAAAGGGTCTGAGCAGCTAGTTTTAGAGCGGTAGCCCTAGGCAACCCCATTTTTACGCCCCCATCGGCTAAAGCTTCAATAATAATAAATATGTATGCGGGGCCGCTTCCAGACAAACCCGTTACCGCATCCAAATGCCTTTCTTCTAATTCGACTACCATTCCTACAGCACTAAATATTCTTTTAACGAATTCTAGTTGATCTTCTTTGACATTTTCATTATGAGCTATTGCTGTAGCTGCAGCACCTACAAGCGCTGGCGTATTAGTCATTATTCTTATTAATCCTACTGCGGGATTTATAACTTTATTAATGTGTTTAAAGGAAACTCCCGCAGCAATAGAAATTATTACTTGTTCGTTTGTAATTATCGGTTCAATTTCCTTTAGAACTGTATCTATGACTTGGGGTATGACGGCAATTATAATATATTTAGAGGCTTTTACCAATTCCTTGTTATTTTCCGCGTATTCTACCATACATTCCTCAGATAGATTATTCCGTTTATTTTCGTCTATATCAAAAGCAATAATATTATTCTTAGCAATCGTATTGGTGGAAATAAGCCTTCTCAATAAGGCAGATCCAATTTTTCCAGTTCCAATGATTCCTAATTCTTTTCTATACATAATATGAATTTATCAATGTAACCAAAATAATCTTATTAAAACAAACTAAAAAGAGGATAATTTTAGAAAAATCTTTTGAAATTCGACGAAAAAAAACTTATCGATATAACTCCGCTTTAAGTTCTTCTATGAGATATCCTTTAATCAATCCGTTATTTCTATCGTAACCTTCACAAACCATGCTCCTAACGCCAATTATATCTGGCAAGATTTCTTTTATTTTAGGCAGTGAATTCTTCCTTAGATTTCCAGCAAGCGCGACTTCAAGATTAAATTCTTTTGCTTTATCTCTAAACAGTTTTAATTGATCAACGGTTAGAAAATCAAATAATCCCTTTCCATCTTTGACATAAGTATCGAGCATCACGATGTCCGCACCTGATTTAGCTGCTATAAAAGGTAATGATAAAAAATCGGGAGAACTTTCCATCCTTATCTTATCAGCATAACCTGCCGCTACTACTTTTATATTTTTTTTATAATCTTTTACAGCTTTTACAACTTTATTCATTAAAAATATACATTCATTTTCTGTTGTCGGACCTTTAAGTCCTATTTTTATAATATCTGCCCCGGCTACAGCAGCACCAAGAGCTGCTAACGCTGCTGTTCCAGGTAAATTCGGGAAATCTCCAATCGTTGCGCTTAATATTTGAGAACCGCTAAATTGTATTAAATTCTTCATTTGTTTTATAATCCAAGGAAAATTTGCTCCAAGTGATCCCTCGCTGGGATTTTTACAGTCAATAAAATCAACTTCTTCATATTTAACTACTACCTTAGCTTCTTCCAAGGTTTTAGGGCTCACCAGCAATTTAATTTTCTTTTGCATTATCAATCGAGTAAGATGTGAATCTTAAAAATTAATTTATAATAGTCAAGAGGTTCAATTATTATTAGATAATTTATCTTCCAAGATATAAAATTTCTTTTGTTTTAAGATAAAAGAAATTTAATCAAAATATATAAAGAACAATGTGATATAAAAATTTAAATTAAATAATTGTTATTAAATATCAAAAAAATTATGAATTTATTATGTCCCCGAAAGAAATCACAAAAGTAAACATAACAAATGAGGTTTTTAGAGAGCCATTTGAAGTGATTAAACAAATATCCTCAAATTTAGATGGGTTAAAATATACTAAGGTAATTCAGACATTTGTAATGGAAGATCGCAGATTAAACCTCTCGTTAGAAAATGAAGGCTCCAGTTATTTCAAAGGTAAAGTAGTTTGGATTGGTAATCGGAAGGATGATAGTGAAGGAACTATCTTTTGTGTTGATACTAGAACCGAATTAAAACAGATAAATCCTACTGCTGAAAACACTGAAAACGTTACGCTTGACATAAAAAAGGAGACGGTTAGGATATCTACTGCATCAAAAACTAAATGTGCTGTTTGTGGAAAGAATATTGAGATTTTTGATGAAGTAGCGGGGTGTCCAATGTGTGAAGCGAAAGCCCATAAAGATCACTTTATAGATTGGGTCAGAATGAAGCATGCTTGTCCCGTGTGTAAAAAATCGCTAAATGTTTCTGGGTCTGGCGTGGTTTTTATCGATTAATTTATATTAATCTTCCTTAATTTTTCGAGTTCTATGGTACCATCATGTAACGCAGTCCCTACTAGGACTCCCGAGAAGTTGTGATGTTTGTACATTTCAATATCTCTAATATCCTTAATTCCCCCTCCTACCAGAATTTGTCCGTTGAATTGTTCCCTAATTTCTAGATAAAGAGGTGGAATCCCACCTATTTTTTGGCCTACTTTATAAAGATCGAGTAAGATAATTTTTTTTACTCCTAATTCTTCAATTTTTTTTATGGTTTCAGTTGGATGCTGGTTCCTTATTTCTTTTACATTAGTTATAATTGCTTCTTTGTACATATCTATACTTACAATTGTTTTATGAGTTCCCATGATTTCTAAACAATCGGAAATAACGCTTAAATTTTCAATGGTTTCTAAACCTAAAATTAACGAGTCTAAACCATAGTCTGAATACTCTGATATGTTTTTTGCTAAGATGATGCCAGGATCAATTAGAACTTTAATATCAGGAATTTTTAAAATTTTAGCGAATAATGAATAATTGGGTTCCCTTTTAAGTATGGCATCTAAATCCGCAATATACACTTCGTGAATTAATGTATCATTTTTAATTTTCGTTATTATTTCTACAGGTTCAGTACTTTTTACTAATACAGATTTTAATGGCCTATATTTATCTCGTTCACCCTTCACAGCGTGAACGACCTCAGAATTTAGGATATCAATTACTGGTATGACTTTAAATTTTTTCATAGTTACGACAAAAATATTAGTTTTGAATTAAAATAACAACGACAAATTACCAATATGAAATACTCTTTTTTTTTAAAAATACTGATTAATTAATTATTAAATAATTTTATTTTTAAAGAATAAATTCTAAATTTATCTTTGAACATATAAAACTATATATATAGTGATAGAAATGAAAACTGAGGCGTATATTAAGAAAATTATCGAAGAAACGGGATTATCAAAAAGTGAGATTCAAACTTTAGTGGAAGAGAAAAAGGAGGAACTGAAGGGTCTAATCTCGGAGGAAGGAGCTTTGTTTGTGATTGCCAAAGAATTAGGCGTTGATGTCGCAAGTGAGAATCAAGAACTGCTCAACGAAGTTGAGTTAAATATATCTGATATTACAGTAAACATGAAAAATATCGTAATTGTTGGTAGAATTAAAGATATTTATAATGTCAATAGTTTTAATAAAAGTAATGGGGAAACTGGATATGTTGGGGCATTTTTGTTGCATGATAGTACAGGTGATATAAGAATTGTTTTATGGGATAACCAAGTGAGTATTTTTAAGGATGAACGTTTTGAAAGAAACGAAATTGTTAAAATCCTTAATGGTACCGCAAAAAATGGAAGATATGGGGGCGTAGAAATTCATGTTGGAGGATATAGCAAAATAAATTTAGCTCCTGAGGATGTTGATCACAAAAAATTCCCAAAATTCAAAGAAAAATTGGTAAAAATACAGGATATTCACGAAGATTTAGGATCTATATCGACAGAGGGAAAGGTAATGAATCGTTTTCCTGTAAAAGATTTCATTAGGAAAGATGGTCAAAATGGTAGCGTAAGTTCGATAATACTGAGAGACTCGACTGGCAAAATAAGAATTACTTTTTGGAGCGAAGATATTGAAAAAATCGAAAATGTTGAAGTTGGTGATTTTATATCCTTGACTAACCTAACTCCAAGAAAAAATAACTATGCTGAAGGTAGAATTGATGTGCACGCAACCTCACGGACGAAAATAACGAAAAAAGATAAAGAATTGATAATAGAAGAAAAAATCGTGGATAAGATCGAAAAACTCCAACAAGAGAAGGATTTTGCTTCATTTCAAGGAGTCATCACTACAATAGAAGATTTAAGAATGGTTACTTTAAAATCTGGAGAGGAAGTTTCTTTATTAAGTTTTACAGTGAGTGACGATACCGATAGCATACGAGTGACAGCATGGCGGGATAAAGCAGATGAATTATCGAAATCTTTAAAAAACGGAGAGGGTGTATCTCTAAAGAATGCGGCTTTAAGGTTTAGTACTTATTGGGAAAAAAACGAAGCGACGGTAACATTAGACTCCAGTATTGAAAAAATAGATTTAAAGATTCCAAATTTAAAACTTGCTGAAGCTACTTCTAAAGAAAGAAAAAGTTCCTTTTCAAATAATATTACAGAAATAAATTCAATACAATCAGATGGGTTTTTCGAGATAAAAGGTTTAATTTCAAGTGAATTAAAGAATATTAGATTCTATGAAGCGTGCACTAATTGCAGAAGGAAAGTTGATAACTGTACTTGTGACCAGAAAGGAGATAGCAAACTGACAATGATTATCAGTCATTTTATCGAAGATGAAAGCGGTAGAATTAGGGCTACATTTATCGGGGAAGCAGCAGAGAAGCTAGTGGGTAGCAAAGCGGATCTGATTGCTAAAGTTAAAGACACCCCTGATTACGAAAAATTATTAGAGAATTTCTCGTCAGAAATTGTTGGAAGAGATATAACGATTAAAGGAAGGGTAAAATTTAGTGATTATAGCGATTCCTACGAGATAACTGCTTCAGATTTTCGAGATATTAAAGTAGAAGACGAACTAGAAAATAGAATAAACGAAATTATAAGTTAAAACAATTTTTCTTTTAGAATATTTTTTATACTATTTTTGGTTTCTAATCCTTAACTTGAAATTAGATAGAATTTTGCGGTATTGATAGAAACCATGAAACACGTTGACATTGTAGGGTTAGGGGAAATTGTTTTAGATTGGGTTACGGAAATACCACATTTTCCAAAACCTGATGAAAAGATCGATGCGTTAAGCGAGAATTATTTCCCCGGGGGAGTTACCGCAAATTATTTGGTAGCAGTGGCTAGACTAGGCGGTTTAAGCGGTTTCATAGGTGCAGTTGGAGACGACTCATACGGGGAACTCTTAATTGATGATTTTATCAAGGAAAGCGTAGATACGACTAATATTAAGAAACTAGCAAGTAAAAAAACTCCGGTTAATTTTATATTCGTAGCAAAAGGAGAAAAAACGATAATCCAATCTCCTCACATGTATACAACTAAAATAAAACCCCACGATTTAAATGAATCTTATATAGCAGATTCTAAACTCCTGCACACTACAAATATTCATCAAAAATTGACCGAAAAAGCCCTCGAAATTGCACAAAGAAATGATGTTAATATCAGCATAGATTTAGAATCCCAAATTGCCCTTAGAGGATGGAGCAACATAAAAGATGTGCTTTTAAAAGCTGATGTTTTACTTCCAAATAAAGAGGGAGCAAAAGTTATTACAAAAAGTGATAATCCCAAAAAAGCAGCTGAAATTTTAGTGAAAAAAGGGATTCCAATTGTAATTATTACCCTAGGAAGTAATGGCGTATTAATAACTACAAACGACTTTCAAAAAAGGATACCAACTTATGAAATAAAAAACATTGTCGACACAACAGGAGCAGGAGATACCTTCAATGGTGCATTTTCTTTAGCTTATTGGATAAAAGGTTGGGATTTAGAAAAATCTTGTATATACGCTAACGCAGCAGCCTCTTTAAAAATTCAAAAACTTGGAGCGAGATCTGGAATGCCGAATGAAACAGAATTAAAAGCGTTTTTAAAGAAACACGAAGAAAATTACTTTTAAATCTTATAATTATGAAACTGGTTTGATTTAAGAATAAATCACACTTATATCTTTAAATTTACTTCCTTCAGTTAAAAGGTTTAGTTGTTTTAAAAAGTCTTTTGAAGATAGAGAAGTATCCTCTTGATTAAAAGGCCAAATTCCAATAAGAATATCGCCAAGTTTTTTTAAATTTCCGACCAAAAATCCTTCCTTTTTTCCATCTGATAAACTTGTGTAAAGGACAACTATATAATAATTAAAATCGTAATTAGCGTAGGAATCTCCAATTTTTACAACTTCCCTAATATTTTGAAAATTCATTACGCTTGTTTGTTTTTGACTTAGTAATTTTAGGGAAGAAAAAAATTGAGAGGGGACATGAATAGGTTTCTCTTGAATGATGTTTTTAAAGGTTAGTGAATACGATTCAGATGAATCTCCTATTAATCCTTTAAAAATTACCTTATAGAATATTGTGCTCATTGAAATCTAATTTATTTTTTATTGAAACTACGATATTTAAAGAGAAGCAAATGATGTTTAAATTATTATTCTACTTTATTGTTGTTAGGAATTTCTCATCCGTTCCTGAATAAGAATGTTTTCCTCGGGAAATCCCAAGTCAATTAGGAATTTTTTTAGTTTGAATTTATGTTCCCCTTGAAGTTCGATCTCTTTCCCTCTAACGGTCCCTCCGGAAGCACATTTCTTTTTAGCTTGCGTAAGAATTTCTTTTAAATTCGCATCTATATTTCCTTCAAAGCTAATAACGGTAACAACACGCCCCCATTTACGGCGGGCATTAGAAATAATAATTTGTTGCTCATCTGCGCTTAAACTATCGCATATGCATAGATCTTTTGGAAAACTACATATCGCACAAATATCGTCGTCTTTAATACTCTTGTTTCACAACCTTTATGATCATAACATTTAAAAATACAATACTAAAAAATAATAGACCTAAATCTTATAAAAACCTTTTTTTATTTTAGTTTTAAATAATTTTAAAAATATTAAATTTTATAAAAATTGTAAATTGGTTTAGCATTATTATAAAAACAAATTCTTATTTATAATATTTAAAAAAAAATTTCATTTAGTTTGACATGATGAGTTCATGGATCTTTAAAGTAATTGTAGCGGGAGCAGGCGGTGTGGGAAAAACCGCCATGGTAACTCGATATTGCACCGGAAAATTTGAAGAAGGGTATAAAATGACGATTGGAGCAGGATTCCACACAAAATCTGAAACACTTGATAGCGGGGAATCAGTCAAAATGCAATTATGGGATTTTGCCGGTGAAAAACGATTCAGAGAACTCTTACCAGATTATTGCAAAGGCGCTAGTGGAGGATTAATTTGCTTTGATATCACAGATTACGATACATTCAGAGACATTCCAGTGTGGCTAAAAATTATTCGCCAAAAAGCAGGATTTATCCCAATTATCCTCATGGGGATGAAATGGGACCTTTCAAACCACGAAGTTGATTTCGAAATCGCTAATGAATACGCTCTAAAAGCTAAATGCAATCAGTGCGTTTTCACATCATCAAAAGAGGATATAAATGTTAACGAATCTTTTCAAGCCATGGCAAAGTGGCTCATCTATTACGCTAACCAACCATAAGTTTATAATTTTTTTAATCTTGTATATCATCTTGCTCTATCTCATAACTTATTTTACAATCTAAACATTTTAGATGGGGGTTTTCGATAAATTCTGAATTTTTCTGTTGATAAACAAGCATATTTTCTGAAATTAAACAGATTATAAATAAGATAAAAGAAGATAATTGTATTTCCTTGTGTGGAGATTGTCATAGAATGGAACAAGCAACTCAATTTAAAAACAATTATGAAACGATTGTAAGGTCTGAGTATTGGGATGATATAAAGAAGTATTATGAGACACTCGAGAATAATATTAAGAATTTTAAGTTTAAATCTGATTAAGTCTCAAAGAACTTTATTAAAAAAAATTAAGCGCCCCGAGCTAAACCAAACTTCGGAAATCGAGAGTTTTATGGTTCTCGTATTGCCCAGAGATTAGGGAATAAATCGAACATGCGACCGTCCGGTTAACTTCCGGGAATAATGATAGTTACTTCCATTATTCAAGCCGGGTGCTCTACTTTATCGAACACACCGATTCGGTGCTCTCACTAACTGAGCTATCGAGGCGGGTTATTTTCCAATGCTTTATACCAATTTATTATGGTGCTTCTGCCGGGATTCGAACCCGGTTAATGATACATTCCGATGTGGATCGTATTGTCACCAGGGTGAAAGCCTAGCATGCGAAGCCCTTTCCTAAGGGTGCGGGGAAAGATTGGCCGTGCTACACTACAGAAGCAATTTTTGAATAACGGTTTTTCGTATTCTTTTTGGAGAAGAATGCGAGAAACAATTATTTTGCTATAATGTTGTAATTAAGGTTCGATTTTAAATTTTTTTATCTGAGAGATTGAGAATTATTAGAAAGCGATCCAAGCTCAAGGAAGTTGACTCCGAATGATAACGAACTTTTTAAGTAATAAGGGTTTATAAATGCAAAATTACAAAATAGAATGAAACGAGAATATAAGGTTTTTCTAACGGGAATATTATTTTTACCGGTAAGTTTATTCTTTTTTGAATGGGGATTAATTGATATTCTAAGCGTAA
Source organism: Promethearchaeia archaeon (assembly GCA_029856235.1). GTDB lineage: Archaea > Asgardarchaeota > Lokiarchaeia > Sigyniarchaeales > SOKP01 > SOKP01. The sequence goes on along the minus strand of JAHQWP010000181.1, from coordinate 8,164 downwards.
CAGGAGGTCCTATAGAACTTTTAATTGTTGTGCCTGTGATTGTGACATTTATTTATTTATTAATATTTGGAGTAATAGTTGTGGCGGAAATCATCAGTAGACAAAGGAATATATTGTATAAGAAGATCATTAAATGCACGGTGTGTGGAGCGTTAATTAAATTAGAAGAAGAAATCTGTACTAAGTGTGGAGCTGAGAATATAATTAGATCCGAAGCGTTAGAGAAATTGGATAATTTAGAAAGAAAAATAGAAATAAAAAGATCAGAAAATCTTAGAACCGCAAAATCGACAAAAACTAGAAGAACAGCAAAATTACAAGAAATGGATGATGAACTGTTGTCTGACAACGCAAGAAAAGTAAGAATGAAGAAAACACAGTTAATAATAGGAACTTCTCATGAGGGAAAATTGGAATGGATTAAAACACAGTATTATGATTTAGGCAGAACTATTCAAGACATTGCTGACGATTTAGATGAGAGCATGATTACCGTTAGGAAAAACTTAGATGAGATAAAAAGTCAGAACATCAGCTAAAACGAGATGGATGATCCTCAAGTAGTAAGCTAGGTTTAAAAAGCAAGAAAATATTGACAGATTAAGCTTAAACCATTCAAAATATAAAATCCTATTTAAAATTCGATTTTAAAATTTTTTATAATAGAATTAGATCTAATTAGCTTATTAAAAAGATATTGTCTCTATAGCACTAATAAAAATGCGGGAGGAGGGATTCGAACCCCCGAACTCCTCTGAGACTGGATTCTAAGTCCAGCGCCGTAGACCAGACTTGGCAACTCCCGCTCTAAAATAAAAAAATTAGCAATTGTTTTAGTATGGTAAGTGGGAAAAACTAAATAAATTTTTTAGTTCGTTTGGGTAATTTATTTGAGAAAAGATTGATGGATAAAATTAAAAATGAGAAATATTTAAGAATTAATATTATTGTTATTAAAGCAGAAAGAATTAATAGGAAAGATAGAAAAGGTATGGTTTTCTTATGAGTGTGAGAGATTCTTTAATAAAGTATTTAACTTCAATCTTAAGGGCGTCTCAAGGTACGATTTTGGTGATATTGTGCGACCTAAATGGACTTTCTATAGCAAAAATCGGAAGAAAAAGTGAGATTGATATTAATGCTAACCAAATTACAAGCTTGGCTTCAGCAGCGTTTTCAGCAAGCGAAGAAAATTGGGAAGATCTAGATATTAGAGATCAAGTTATTTCATTTACATTTTTTGACAAAGTTTGCTTAATAACGATTAGGATAAACGAAACTCTGTTAACTATAGTTCACGACTATAGGAAAGAATGGCCTTTAGATGCCGACAATTTAGCGAGCTCTATGTATTATATAAAGCAGAAGCTTGGAGAATTTTTTGGTAATAATAACGAAACAGAGAAGGATTATGAAAATTTCTCAAATAAAGTACGAAGTGCAGTTTATCTTTTTGGCATGGGGTCTGAAGTGCCTTTTATATCATATTCTCCTGAAAAATTTGATTCTACTAACCAATTGCCAGCGATAAGTTACGTATTAGATTCAATTCAGAATCCAATATTTATAAGATATAGCCTTGTAAGTCCAACGGGGTTAACACTGGACGCTAGAGAAGTTAGTGGGCAAAAACTACAAATTTCTGTAGAAGCCTTTTCTGCGAGTGCAAACGTTGCGTTTCAAAAAATGAAAGAAGAATCTGAAGGGAGCTCAATCGGAGATTTATTGTGTTACATTGCAATTTCGGGTCAAGACCCAGAAAATTTCTATGGAATCATCACAAGTCCTTCTGGAAAAGTAAAATTCTCTGAAGTGGAAGGAACTTTAAATGCGGAGGATATCTCGTTTGTTGGACTTTTTACTTTAGCGTATGGGGGAATTCCAATAATGTGTGAATCGAGAAATATCATTTTTTCAATAATGAAAATAATAGGGACTGAAAGAATTACGGAGAATTTTATTAAATCTGTAAACATTTTAACTAGTTTTAAATATGACTAAATCCAAATTAGAAGTTTCTGTCCCGAAACTATATTGTCTCCATTTTAATGAATGTGATAGAAAGAAATGTACAGCCTTAAAATTAGCAAGGTTTAATTTGGTAAAAATTGAATCGAAGGTTAATGGAAGGAACCTTAATGCTATTTTTTTAAACCCGTTTTCTAAGACTGAGTTGACTGCTCCTGATCGAGAGCTTATCGTAAAATATGGGCTGTTTGTTGTTGATTGTTCTTGGAAAAGAATTTTTAACTTAAAAACTTTTAATTATAAAAACAGTAGAACGCTTCCCCCTCTTATTGCAGCAAATCCCGTAAACTACGGTAAATGGGAAAAATTAAGCTCTGCAGAGGCGTTAGCAGCAGCGCTTTATATCACTAATTTTAATGCGTGTGGCGATTTAATTCTCTCTAAATTTGCTTGGGGTTCAGAATTTAAAACAATAAATAACTTTTAGCAGAGAAGAATTTTGACTCATTATAAAAAGAAATATAAAAAAAATAAGAATGTTTTATTACTCCGGACCTTTAGAAAGACCCGAAGCAGCGATAACATCGTCAATCTTTAAAATCATTGAAGCTACTTCTGTAGCAGATTGAATAGCTTGAGATAATACCATTAACGGTTCGATTATACCTAACTTTTCCATATCATCAGGTTTACCAGATTCTATATTGATACCAAACGACTTTCCACTTCCAGCTTCGTGCTTAGATCGTAATTCTACGATTAAATCAACGGGGTTATAACCCGCGTTTTCAACTAAAGTTTTGGGAATTATTTCTAGAGCGTTAGCATAGATTTCAATTGCTAATTGTTCTTTCCCTCCAATTGAGCTAGCGTAAGCCCTCAATCGTTTAGCCAGCTCGATTTCAGAAGCTCCACCCCCTGGTAAGACATATGGCATCTCAATTGCTGCTTTCACTACACATAAAGCATCATTAAACATTCTTTCTGCTTCATCGACAACATGCTCAATCCCTCCTCTTATTAATATACTCACTGCCTTGGGATCAACACATTCTGATACCAAAATCATATTGTCATCTCCGATTTTCTTCTCTTCTACTTTTCCTGCTTTACCTAAGTCGGCTTCTGTTATTTCAAAGATATTATTAATTAATTTTGCGTTAGTAGCCCGAGCAAGTTTTTCCATATCAGATCGTTTAACCCTACGAATTGTGATGATATTTTCCTGAGCAAGAAAGTTTTGAGCCTTATCGTCAATTCCTTTCTGGCAAAAAACAACGTTTGTTCCGACATCTTTCAATTTTGTGACCCGAGATTTTAGCATGTTTGCTTCTTCTTCAATAAATTTGTTGATCTGATCAGGCGTTTGTATTCTAATTTCTGCATCAAATTCTGTTTTTTCAACTTCAAGAGACGAGGTAATTAACGCAATCTTTGCATCTTTAACTGATTTGGGCATCATGGGATGTACAATCTCCTTATCTACGATTATTCCTTTGATAAGACTTGTATCTAATAAGCTCTTTCCCTCCTTTTTAATCACTTGAATTTGATCTAGATCAATCATACTATTTTCTCCGCGTTGTTCTTTAACTTGAATTACGGCGTTAACTGCTATGTTAGCAAAATGATTTTTTACACCTGCGATTAATTTACTGTTCATAGAAGTCTCTGCAACCTTTAAAAGTGTGTCAGTGTCGTTTATATCTATTTTTGTAGCTAATTCATGCAATATTTCTTTAGACTTTACTAAAGCTTTTCTATATCCTCTAAAGATTATCGAGGGGTGAACTGATTGTTCCATTAATTCTTGAGCGAGATTTAATAATTCTCCAGAGATAATTACGCTCGTAGTGGTCCCATCTCCAACTTTATCGTCTTGCGTTTTAGCAACCTCAACAATCATTTTTGCTGCAGGATGTTCAACATCAATAGTGTCTAGGATTGTTGCCCCATCATTCGTTATAGTGACATCACCTAAAGAATCAACGAGCATTTTATCCATCCCTTTTGGTCCTAATGTTGTTCTTACCGCTTCTGCTACTGCTTTAGCGGCGGCAATATTGTTTCTTTGGGCATCTTTTCCTTGTTTTCTCTCCGAACCCTCTCTTAATATAAGGATTGGAACACCGGATAATTGTGACATTTTTACTTCACTTTTTCTTAAATTTTTGATTATGAAAAATTTTTATTTATATAATGATCTCTAAGTCATAAAATTAAAAAAGTTTACGAAAATGCATTTTTACAAAATTTCTTCAAGAATAATATTTTAAAAAGTGTTTAAAATAAAAGGAGTTTAATTTCCTATTATAATCTCCATCGTAAAGGTATTATTTTGAATATTTCCAATTTAAATTATTTATTTAAATCATAATAAGGAATCTATTTTTTGATATATATCTGAAACCTTTTCAAATCTTTTTTTTAAGGTATAAAATTCATACTCTTTTAAAGGAAAACTTAAATTCCGGTTCAAACCTTCAAATAGATTCTGAAAATGATTGAAATCTGTTACTCAAAATTGTGTGTGGTTTATAACTTTTTAATCTAAAGAAGGTAAAATGGTCAACCTTTTTTCAATTTTAGCTGGTTTTTGTTTTCTAATTAATCTAATATATTACTTCTATAGAAAAAGAGGATATTCTTTCTTAAAATTAAAATATATCATTCTACTTCTTTTCATTATTGCTGTTATTTTTCTATTATTTGATATACCCTTGTTTTTATTAATAAACTCGGAATATGTGTTAGAAAACTTTAACTACTATATTGTAGAAGTATTTATTTTTAATATTTCTATAATCTTTCTCTGTAGCGCTATAATCTTATATATCCTAAATCTTTTCAAAGGTGATAATATGAAAATAGAATTAGAGAATCCTTCGTTTAAAGCCTCCAAAGAGGGATCGGTTAAAATTGGAAGAATTCTGAGAGGAAACTCAAAAAAATACAATTTTTCTCTTTCTATTAAGGATCTTGAGAAACACATGTTTATTTGTGGTTCAACTGGAACAGGAAAAAGTAATTTTATTCAAAACTTCTTAATTAATTTTACCAAACATTACGAAAAAGCGTTTTTTTTAGTAGAATTTAAGGGAGAATATCATTTCCTGCAAGAAAAGTTAAAGGATTTAGTAATTCTCTGGCCTGGAGAAAATTTTTCAGTTAATATTTTCGATCCTCTTGGTGCTAATCCGAAGATTCATGCAGAAAGAGTTTTTGATATTCTAAGAAGCGGTCAATTCCTAGATGATAGTGCGGAGTATTCGCCTCAAATGGAAAGAGTTTTGATCGAAATACTTACTAACGTCTGTGAAAATAAAGATAGACAGAGTTGGGAGGGTTTTGAGAAAGGTTGTGAAGATTACCTTGATAAAAATAAAACTAAAATCCCAATGCTAAAACAGACACTAATTAGCTTAAATAATAGAATTAGAAGATTCTCTATAGGGCCGATGAAAGCAATCTTTGATACAGAAACAACTATCTCGATATCGAATCTATTTAATCAAAAAGTCATTTTAGATTTAAGCTCGATAATTCGTCTTGGTGGGGAAAAAGAAGACGCTCTCTTCTTTTTGAATATGGTTTTGAAATACTTATGGGATAGAAATCTAACAAAAGGAGCTACTAATTATGATGGAATAAATCACATAACTATCATAGAAGATGCACAGTATTTTGCTCCCCAAGATATATCAAAGAAGTCAAAACTTACAACTTATTTAGAGGACATTGCACTTCTTCAGAGAGGTACTGGAGAATGCTTAATAACTATAGCGACTCGTCCAAATATCAGTAAAGAGATATTAGCTAACAACGGTGTAGTTTTAACCTTTAAAAACCACATAGAAAAAGATATCATGTGCGAATTGTTAAATTTAGACCCCGAAAAAAAAAATTACTTGTCCATACTAGAAGAAGGATATTGTATTATACGTGTAAATTCAATTAAAGAACCGTTTCTACTTGGAATTCCGTTCGTTAAACGAGGTTCGAGAAATGTTTCAGATATTATCAAAAAAAATCGAAATATTTTAGAGAATTCTCAAATAAATTTAGATTCAAAAACAGACGTTGTAAACAAATCTAAGCAGATATACGAAAAAAGCCATAGTATGAAATTAAAAAACAAAGAAAAAGAAGCTTTGCTCCCACTAAATAAAAATAAATCCTTAAGTAAGAATGATTACAATAATTTTAGTGCCCTTATAAATAAATTATATCAAGATCAGGAAAAAAACAAATAAATTTTAAGACATTAACATACTTGTACCTAATAATGACTTTTTTAATAGGTATAGTTGGAAAGCCAAGTGCTGGAAAATCTACTTTCTTAAATGCTGCTTGTTTAACAAATGCAAAAGTGAGTGAATTACCTTTCACGACCATTGAACCAAATAAAGGAGTAGCATATGTAAAAACGAACTGTGTGTGTAAGGATTTTAACCTTAAGGACAATCCTAAAAATTCTTATTGTCTCGAGGGCAATCGTTTTATACCGGTAAATGTGCTGGATGTCGCGGGTTTAGTTCCAGACGCTCATAAAGGTAAGGGTTTAGGTAATAGATTTCTAAACGATTTAGTCAAAGCAGATATACTACTTCATATTGTCGATATTAGTGGTTCACTAGATAAGTCGGGAAAAAGGATAAAAAGTGGTGAAAATGATCCGTTTGAGGATGTAGTATTCCTTGAAAATGAGATTAATCTTTGGTTTAAACAAATTTTAGAAAGAGAAGATTGGTCAAAATTTATAAAATCTCACGCAAGGGAACGGAAAAAGTTTATTGAAGAATTACATAAACGACTTTCTGGGATTAAAATAAACAAAAAACAAATCATTTTAGCGCTTAGAAACTCAAATTTGGAGGATAAAAATCCTTCTTTATGGTCAGATGACGATCTTTTAAGCTTTTCTATAAAATTACGAGAAATATCCAAACCTATCCTAATATTAGCAAACAAGATAGATAAAGAAATAGGCATGGAAAATTATACAACATTAAAGAATAAAATTGAGGGAGAAGTGATACCATGTAGCGCTTTAGCAGAATATTTCTTAAGAAAATACCAACAAGAGAAAAAAATTGAATATCTACCGGGATCTAATGACTTTAAAATTACAAATGAAAATAGCTTAAACCACAATGAATTAGAAATGCTAAAGAACATTCGTGAGAAGATTCTAGCCCCTTTTAACGAAACGGGCATTCAGAACGCACTAAACTTTGCAGTTTTTAACATCCTAAAGCAAATCTGTGTATATCCGATATCAGATATTAATAAATTTTCAGATAATAACGATAATATTTTACCCGATGCATTTTTAGTCAAACAAGGTACCTTATTGAGGAATTTTATACGAGATAAAATTCACACTGATTTAGCTGATCATTTTATTTTTGGAATAGATGCAAGAACTAAGAAAAGATTAGGAGAAAACTACGAACTTAAACATAATGATGTTATTAAAATTGTAACTGCTAAATAGAAGGTTACTCTTCTCTTGAAGTTAATAAAACATACGCTAAGATAATAATTAACAATAATATTCCAAGTAAGACTAATATAAAATTAAATGTTTCTTGTTCCGGAGTCAATGTTTGAAATAAAAATAAAATAACCAACATAAAATAGCTTACTAACTTCATGGTATTAATTCATATTATAGAAGAGATAATTAAAAAAATTTCTGAATTTTATTAGGCTTACTTAAAATAAAATGGACCTGACGGGAATTGAACCCGTGACCTCTTGAGTGCAAATCTTGTATAAAACTAATAGTTTTTGATATGTCAAGCGATCTGCTACTGATCTACAGGCCCCCATGAAAAAGAAGAGTAAAAGTTAATTAAGAACCCATAAAGAGGGATTGAGATTTTATGTTTTTAAAAATAGGAGGTGATCCAGCCGCAGGTTCCCCTACGGCTACCTTGTTACGACTTCTCCCTCCTCGCGTACTAGAAACTCGATATGACCAATTTGACCAAACCTCATTTTTAGCACACTCGGATGGAGCGACGGGCGGTGTGTGCAAGGAGCAGAGACGTATTCACCGTGCGATGATGACACACGATTACTAGGGATTCCGCGTTCATGTCGGCGGGTTACAGCCGACAATTCCAACTGAGATATGATTTCGGGATTGGTTTCTCCTTTCGGAGTCACAGCCCATTGTTCATACCATTGC
>JAHQWP010000180.1 GCA_029856235.1 Promethearchaeia archaeon | reverse complement strand
CTTTATTTGGAGGATTTTTTGATTCAGTAATGGATAGAATGAGCGAGTTTGTAATTTTTTTTGCGTTATTAATATACAGTTGGAATAGTATATTATGGGGGATAATTGATATGAAATTCATTATTTTCATATCTTTTTTCAGTTCGATAATGATTAGTTATTTAAGATCGAGAGCAGAGGTTTTCTTTAAGGGAGATTTTGATTTTGGTTTAATGGCTCGTTCTGAAAGGTTATTTTATTTAGTTATTACGATGATTTTTGCATATTTTTATGGATACTTCAATGAATTTTTATTTATTTTTATGCTCCTAGTGTTAGCTACAGCAATTTTCAGATATTTTAAAATAGCAAAATTATTGAAAGCATACGAGAAAGAAAATTAGCGTATTCATCTATTTATATTTAGCTCAATAATTAATTTATCTCCATCTTTTAAATTGAAATAATCTCTTAAATAAGGCTCAGCTAAAATCTCAATTATATTTTTTTTGTGATGAGTTCTTTTAATATCAAGTATCGCGGCGTTAATTTTTTCTTCAGGATTATCTATCCTTGAGATTATACAATCATAACAATAAACATCACCATAAGTTCGTTCTGAATTATTATCTTGGAATCCTGCGATAACAACAGGTTTTAGATTATTTAGCTTCTCTCGTAATAAATTTATATTTGTGCTATTTAACTCCAAATTTAAAGTTCCTTTATAGGGTAAAAATCCCAATTTCTCTTGGAATTGATCAAAATACCCTTTAATTGACACATAATAAGCTCCTTCTTTCATTCCGTTCTGTACCGTTCCTAATATAACAATACTCTCCAGAATGTTCTTTAAATTTTTATACATTAGAAGCATTACATCGCTGCCTTCTTTAGTCAAAACGATTTTTTGGGTTTTATTCTCAATTTTTCTTTTAATCCATTTTAATTCTATGAGATCATTGATTCTCCTTGAAGCGGTTTGTTGACTTAGATTAAGAAGCTTTCCGAATTCTACACTGCTTATATTGATTGTTTGGCGATGTTCTATATGTTTACAAAGTTGATAAAGTGCAAACCAATTAGCGTAGTTTTCAGGTGAAATCTCTCCTTCTTTGCTCATTAAATCACGGTTTTAACTTTTTGTTATTTTGGCTTATTATTTTTTTTTTTATAAGGCTAGAGGAGTGAAGTTCATACTTATCGTAGTATGTATCTAGCCTTTTTACTATTATATTGTTCAGGCCTTTTTCTTCCAAGCCAAGTTTGAGTGTTTTTCCATTATATTTTTGATCTGGTCCTAAAAGGATTATATCCGGATTTATTTCTTCAACTGTTGTAAGTGTATCATTATCAGATCTTCCCAATCTAGCTTCCTTGACATTCTTAAGACTTTTTATCACTTCTAATCTCTGGTTTTCGGTAACAATTGGAGCCTCACCAGAATATAACCTTCGGTTCTTATCTGTTGCTACAATTACATAAACTTCACCCATTTTAGCAGCCTCATTTATTAGATATATATGCCCAGGGTGGAGAAGATCAAACGTACCCGCAATCAGTACTTTCTTTGTTATTTTTTGTCAGCTCTCTTTAATCTATTCAATATAATTATGATTGTTTTTTTTCGCTTTCTTGCATGCATTTTTTCAAATCGCTCATTTGAAGTGATATTGAAACATCCCCTCTAGTTTTTTCAATGATAGATCTCGCTTGATCAGTTTTATGTCTTAAATCTTGAGTCAATCCAGAAGGATAATCAATTGAAAATAAATGAGTGTAAATGTCGTCCATATTTTCTAAAATATAGTTTAAGTCTTTTACGATGGAATTCCGAATATTATCTAAAGCATATCTTCTTAATTCCCCAATTACATCAGCAAGACCGAGCGCATAATTTAAAGGCATAATATTTAGTTCGCTAGGTAATGGTAAAGATTCTTTTGAGATGATCGAATAAAAAGCTACAGCTTCAGCATATTCCTGTTCTGGAGTTTTTAAATGTTTCAAAAATACTCCAGGATCGCTACTTACCAATTCTAGCAATTCTTTATGAGAATTTCTAACATTTTGGAGCTTTTGGTGATACTGATCAAAATCCTTTCGATGAATATTTTTAATCGCAATGCTACAATCCCTTATTATCATACGAGATAATTTCAAGATTTTCTCTCGATCTTGATCTAACTTATCTAAAGTATCAGATAATTCCGAAAAAATCTTATTAAGCCTCATTCTTATCAATAAATATTTTAGTAATAATTAATTCCAATTTTAAATATATTTAATTATCAGAAGCATGAAAAATATTTAGGATTTTTTATTAGAGAACATTTAGAAAAATAAAAAGTTGAAATTAGTATGAAAATTTTATTAATACACTCTGAAGGAGTAGAAGTTACAAAAAATAAGGAAGCAACGAGTAATCCACAAGAATTCCCCGAAAATTTAATTAAAATGGATGGGTTAATTCTAGTTGCTTATGTATCCGTAGAGGATCAAGACTCTTACGATACAGATTTAATATCTAATCAGGGAGCTAAAGTGATAGAAGAAGCTATACTTCAAATAACAAATTTCCCTGAAAATATTAGACAAAAAAACGAAGAGGTACGAGAACATAATAAAAAAGTTGAGAGTGGCAAAATTAAAGGACAACAAAGAAAATTCTTCGAATTGATAAAAGATAGATCAATGTATAGAGTTGATAAAGTATTAGTATATCCTTGGGCACACTTAAGTAAATTTCTTAGTAATGAGATGAATGCCATGGAAGTATGTCCCAAAATAGCTAAGATTTTAAACGATAAGGGTATTGAAGCAAGATATTCTCCATTTGGGTGGTATAAGTCTTTTAAAATCAACTGTATTGGTCACGAAGTAGCTGAAATGTATAGAGATGTTAAATTAGCCATTAAACCTGAGGAAGAACTCAAAAATTCCGTTTTCAAATTAATTACCCCTGCAGGTAAGGAAATCGATTTAAATTTTGATGAAAATCAGAAGTTATTACCTCCAAAAGAGATTAAGGATGAGGATTTTAATATATTTCTAAAATCTGAATTAGGTTCTAGAATTGTAGATAAATCAATAGAACCTGTTCATATCAAAGTGATGAAAGAATTTGAGCTAGTCGATTTTGATCCGAATACAGACTCCGGTAATTTAAGGTGGTACTCCAAGGGAGTAATTATGAAAAATCTAATAAAAAATTACATAGAAGATAGATTAATAGACTATGGGGCAATTTTAGTCGATACTCCCGTTATGTATACAGTAAAAAATAAGAAGTTAACAGCTCAAACTGCTCGATTTCCCGCAAGAAGTTATTGGGTTGAATCGGGAAAAGATAGATATTTATTAAGATATGCGAGTGATTTTCTTCTTTTTGATTTATTCTCTCAGATGAATTTAAAACCACATTATCTTCCGTTAAGAGCATACGAGTATGAACAATACGCCTTTAGACGCGAACAAGAGGGAGAAATATCTGGATTAAGACGACTTCGCGGATTTATAATGCCTGATATGCATACATTGTGTAAAGATTTAGAATCTTCCATTGATGAGTTTAAAAAACAATACGAATTAATTAAGAATCTTGAAAATGATTTAGGCATAAAAAGTTATGTCATTTTTAGAGCTACACAAGACTTTTATAAGGAGAATAAGGGATGGATAATAGGTTTAGTTAAATCAGAAAAAAACCCTGCCCTTTTAGAATTATGGGAAGATAGATATTATTATTATATCTTAAAATTTGAAAGGAATGTGCTTTCTGCTCAAGGTAAAAGTGCTACATTAGCAACCAATCAAATAGATGTAGAGAGTTCTTTAGAATATATGAGAGATACTGACGGTGTGGAAAGACAGAAATATAATATATCTTTCATAGATACTGATGGTCAATTAAAACATCCGATAATTCTTCATAATTCTCCAACTGGGGCTGTAGAGAGAGTTTTATGGGGTTTAATTGAATCAGCTATCCGATATAGTGATAAATTAGTTCCAGGATTCAAAACTTGGTTGTCACCAATACAAGTTAGGATAATTACTGTTAGTGAAGATCAAAATAAATACGCTGACAAAATTTTAGATATTATAAATAAGTCAGGTTATCGAGCAGATTTTGACGATAGGGATGAAAAATTGGGGAAGAAAATACGACAGGCTGAAATTGAGTGGATTCCCTATACAATTATAATTGGAAAGAATGAAGAAGAACAACAAAATATTTCTATTCGTAAAAGGTTAATAGGACAACCATTTGGTCCCAATAAATCAACAGTCGAACAGATAAACAATATAAAAGTATCACAATTAATTGAATTGCTTGAAGAGGATACAAGAAGCTTTCCAAAATATAAATTACCAATACCTTTCAGAAAATTTTCGACTAAAATTTATTTTAGAAGGTAAATGACTCTTATGACAATAAAGTGTATCATTATTGATTTAGGGGATGTTCTTATTGAACTGGATTTCAGTATATTTTTAAACGAGGTAATATCGCCATCTCCTTTAAATAAACCCAAAACTCCTATTATGCTAGAATTTTTTCGTCAATCAGATACATATCATCAAGGTAAAATTACAGATGAGGAGTTTTATAAGCAAGCTTGTGAAATACTTGGAGCGTGTTCGCTTGATCAAAAAGAATTTTATACATCATTTAATAGTATTCTTAGCGACATTAATTTAGATATGGTTGAATTAATTAGAAATATCAAGTCATCGAATAATGTTACATTAATTTGTATGTCAAATATTAATTCTAGCCATTGGAAATACTTAAAAAAGCAAAAATGGGATATTTGGGAACTATTTGACGAATTTATCCTCTCTCATGAAATACACATAACTAAACCAGACCCAAGAGTGTTTCAACTTGCTCTAGAAAAAGTGGGCTCTAAACCAGAAGAAGTTTTATTTATCGACGATGGTTTGAATAATGTAAGAGCAGCTCAAGAAATAGGTATAAATGCTATAAAATTTGTGGGATTAGATAATTTAGTTGAAGAACTACAAAAGTATAATATAAAATTAAGTTAAAAAAAGGATAAAAATAAATAACCTTATATTATTATTCTTCAATCGAACTCATGCAAGCTCGAGCTATTTTCTCAAACGCTAACTCAACTTTTTCTCCCGTTTTAGCGGATGTTTCTAAATAATCACAATTTAATCGTTTTGCTAGATCCTCAGCCTCTTGCCTTTCAACTTGACGCTCCAAATCTATCTTATTTCCTACTATCATCATCGGAATTGTTTTTTTCACGGTTTTTTTAATACTACTTACCCAACCAGGAAGTTTTAAAAGAGATTGAGGACTTGTTACATCGTATACCCCAAAAGCAGCATTACTTCCCTTAAAATAAATAGATCTCAATTTAGCAAATTGCTCCTGCCCACCAATATCCCAAAGCAAGAGCCTAACATTTGTTTTATCAATTTCCACATCTTTAATCAGGAAATTTGAACCTATCGTCTGTTTTAAGTCAGGATTAAAATAGTCCTTGATGTATCTAATAAGTAATGATGTTTTACCTACATCACCAGGGCCAAATAGGCATACTTTAAATTTATACGACATATTACTCAATGGTTTCACCAATAGATTACTTACTCCATGTTTTGGTAGCAGATTACTTACATATCAATCTAAACAAGGAGAGATATTAAAATTTATGTATGAATACTTTTACTATATTTCCTATTTATATTTTGTTACTTTTACTATATATAATTTTCTTAAAACTAAAATTAATGCATGTACGCAATTTAAAGACAAATATAAAAAGATCATTATGTTAAAACTTCATTAATATTCTTTTATTTACGCTTTTTTTTCCCCATTCTTCCCATAGCAGCCATTAACCATTCGGGACTTCCAACCCCATTGGCGTATTCCATCCATAAATACATGAGAAAACCCATAAAGCCGACATAAGTCAAGTTATTAATGAGGAAGAGTGCTATTCCGAATTGCTTACTGAATAAACCAAGAAAGATCTGATGTACAAAAAAGAGACTTAACGAAACCTTGCCGTAATAAATAAGCATTTTTACAAAATTACCATGGTTTTTTTTAACATCAATGAAGTAAAAACTAATAGAAATCACTATTAGCGCTGCTCCTAAATTATAGATCATATTGGGACCTCTACCTCTTATTAAAAATTCTGGCATTCCAGGTATTTCAAAGAAATCTTGGCGATTTGCGAAGTCTAATAATGCTATACTAGGATATTCTCTTAGGTCACCTCCTATGATTGTTTCACGGGTAAACAATTGAAATCCGAGACCAATACCAACTAAGATTAAGATTACGCTCCAAACCATAAAAATACGAAATAATCCCACGTAAGCGTCGTGCGTTCCTTTATTCATCGCTTCGTATAAATATTCACCAAAAATGGTAGAGAAAAAACAAATAGCGAGTCCAGGGAGAAGTGGTACCATCGGATTAGGTCCAATTACTATATAATGAATTGCAATTACTATTAAATTACCACCATCCAATCCAGGGACAAAAATGAAATCTCTAATCGGATTAGAGAGAAGAACGATTAAAATGCCAATGATTCCGCGGTATAATTTTGGAATTTTTAAAACGTAATAAGAAAAAAGCTGGGAGAAGCCAATAAACATTAAAATATTCCACCCCCATAAATTTAGGGGAAAAATAATTTCATAGTCTTCTGCGATTAGAGCTGTAACGTTATAAATTGTAGCTATTAAAATAATAATAATTCCCCTCGAGAAAATTCTCATGCGAATTACCTTAGAAGGGAGAATATTTTGCTTGTTTTTTATACTAAATATCACACTTAAAGAGGACAGAAAAACAAATAATGAGGGGCCAAGAAAATCTAATAACGCAAATAGTAATCCGTACAGATAAAGGGTTTCTTCATTTAACCAAACGGCAGAAGAATGCGCTAAAATTATAAAAACTATGGCAAAACCTTTAACAAAATCAATACTTCCAATTCGTTTTGGAGAAGCAAAATCTCGGATATCCTCTAAAGGGATTAGCTCCTGTAGATAATTGAATAACGGAGGAGATTCCGTTGCTGTTCCAAATTCGTTTTCAATTGACATTTATCATCGTTGAAGTTAATGTTTTAAAATAATATTTTAATTTATTTGGAAATTATAAAATATTCTTATCTTGTGAAAATTTAAACTTTTTCATAAAAAAGAAAAATTAGAATAAAAAACACATCTATTACATTTTTAAATGAATAAAAGTAACTTATAGAAGGAAAACTAGTTTTTTGAGTCTTTTTTAGTATCTTTTTTAATCTTTTGAACGGTCTCTTTTATTTCTTCTTCGATTATGAGAATTTCTTTTTTAACGGTTTTTCCCGTTTTTTGTCCGATTCTCCCGATTTGAACCATAAGCCATTCTGGAGAGCCAGCACCGCTATAGAACTCGTTCCAAATATACATTACAAAACCCCAAAACCCTAAATATCCGAAAATAACGAAAACATATGCGATAAAATCTAGAGCCCCAAATCCAGAGATCCTAAATATCGTTA
This sequence comes from Promethearchaeia archaeon, assembly GCA_029856235.1. GTDB lineage: Archaea > Asgardarchaeota > Lokiarchaeia > Sigyniarchaeales > SOKP01 > SOKP01. Next base: position 11,259 of record JAHQWP010000180.1, on the reverse strand, counting down.
TAAAAACGAAATGTAGTAAAAACAAGCTTAGTGAAACTTTTCCATAATAATTCATCATGGAGATAAAATTATTCATTTTTCTTTTGATATCCACGAGATAAAAACATAAGGCGATTAGAATAAGGGCGGCACCTAGATTATAAATCATATTCGGTGCTCTTCCTCTTATTAAAAACTCCCACATGCCTGGATACTTGATATTATGTATAAATGTGTCCATATTCGCGGTTTCTAAAAGAACAATGTGCGGGTATTCATTTAAAGGTAGCGTACCAATCGTAAAATCAGTAGCGGCTATAAATTCATTTCCAGCAATATAGGAGTTTCTACCAAGGAAAATTCCAGCGAGAACTAAGAAAATCCCCCAATTTAAGAAAGTTCGAAATAATTTCTTATAATCTTTCTTAGTTCCTCCCATCATAGCCTCGAATAGATATTCTCCAAAAATCGAAGAAATAAAACAAATTGAAATCCAGGGGAGCAAAGGAGTCATAGGAGAGGGAGATGTGATAATATAATGTAGAACTTCGCTTACTAAATTCCCCGCTGCTTTTCCCTGAAAGAGAAATTGCCTAACTGCATCTGAAGCAAATATAATGACTAGCCCAATAGTAGCTCTAGCGACTTTACTAAGTTTAAGCGCGTAATAAGAGAAAATTTGAGATGCGCCAATGAACATAAGAATATTCCATCCCCAAATAGTAAGAGGAAAGGAATAACCCGGTATTGTAAACTCTATAGAAACTATATTAAATATAACTGCTATAACAATTATCATTAAACCTCGCGAAAAAATCCTATTTCTTATCACTTTCTCTGGCGTGGATTCTTTTCTTCGACGGATGCTAAAAACAACGCTTAAAGCTGATAAAAATACGAATAAGGATGGCCCTAAAATGTCAAGAAAGGAGAAAACGACCCCGTAGAGAAATATCCAAGACGGAACAAGCCATGCTCCGGCTGTATGTGCTATCATTATCATAACAATCGCTACACCCTTAACAAAGTCTATACTCCCTATTCTTCTCGAAGAAGAAAAATCTCTAAGTTCTTCAACGGGTATTGCTTTTTTCAAATAGTCAAAAAGAGGGATAGAGTCTAAATCGACTTCGTTATCTTCTTCTGATGACATGACATTCAATAAATAATGGTTTTTTATTAGATCTATTTTAAGACTTAAATTAATATTAGTATTTTAGTTTATACTATTTGAATGTTTATATAATAATTAATTCACAAATTTGTTAAACTATGAACATCAAAAAATATTTAGATTTCCGGTTATTAGGGTTAGCTGGTTCGATATTATTGATACTGTCCCAATTTATACCTTGGTTTTCTAATCAATCACTATTAGATATTTTTATCATCAAAACATCCTTTGCAGTTGAAGATTCCTTTTTATATATATTCCCATTAATTTGTGGAATATTATGTTTAATTGGGAGTATAGTAATCATATACAATATTGAATATCGAATAAATTCAGTAATAATCAATTTCATAGGGCTTGGATTCTTTTTAGTCTTTGCTTTTAGGATCATTCCTGAAGAATTACTTTATCTTCCTAACGCACTTGGTTTTTATTTTTCAATAATCGGATCGATTTTAGTTTTTTTCGACATTTTAAACATCCTTGTAACAAGAGAAAAATAAGTAGGAAGGGAGTTAGGTATTAAAGAAAAAGAAGAAATTCAAAAAAAAGATGATGAACCTAATAGTGCTGAAGCTAATTATTACTACGCTTTAGGTCATGAACTGAGGAGAAAAATTATAACTATCATTGGAGAAAATAAATACTCCTCGTTTACTTATTTTAAAAAAGAATTGAAAGTAAGCACAGGCACTATTTACCATCATTTAGACACATTATCTAAACTAATAGTACAGCGAGACGATAAGAAATATTATCTGACGGAATTAGGTCTTCACGCATATAATTCGTTAAAAGACAACATCGATGACATAATTACTCCTGATTTCAGCAAAAAAGAATTTAATTCTCCAATTTTAAAAGGTTTAATGCGCCTAACTCCAAAAAAATACATTAACTACGAGAGCAATACAACATATCAGATCGTTATAATTTCAATTCTAATAACATTGATTGGTGCTATACTATGTGGATTAAATGGCTTGTTCCCGTTTCTGTTATTTTTTGGTGAGTACCTAATTAGTATCGATTTGATTGACTTAGCTTTTAAAATACTACTCTCTCTTGCTTTTATTGGTAATTTCTTTTTTTATTATCTAATAAACGAAGGTATTTGTCGTATTTTTTATAAAGAGAAAGAGAATTCTTTGAAATTTTTGGCATCTTTTGCAATTATCTTATTCCCGATAGATATTTATTTATGTTTGCGATTAATCCTAATCTTTACGGGCTCTTTCGATTTCGCTTCAGTAAAAATTTTAGATAATATACTTATGATCTTTTTTCAAGTATGGGCTCTGTGGTTATTAACGTACAATTTGAGCTTAAATAAAAAATTAAAAATAGAAAACTCACTAATAGTATCGCTCTTGGTTCACTATGGAGGTTTTTCAATTGTCCTACTTCTTGCTATTTAATTACGCTAAAATTAAAATTATTAAAAATTGTTAATATTTGAGAGATTCTTTTATTCGATGATTTTAAATTCTTTGCCTTGGTTGAGATAAAACAAGAGTATATCAGTTCTTTGCTGGTTTTCGAATTCTGTAATGCAATAGGAGGAGTTACTAATTCTGGAACCAGGTTCATTAAATTAGGAATAATTTCATTCATTATATTCTTGAACGATTTATTTCCAGAATATTTTAACTCTAATCGAGTGAAATGCGAAAAGTGAGTTGGTTTTAATTTTGTTGATTCAGCGTTAGATATATCTTGATTCAAAAGGATTTCTAAAGGATTATAATCCAATACATTCCTAATACCTATATAGGATGTGGTTAATCTTGGATTAATTTCAATAAAAAATATGGAATTATCAGCTTTCTTTATGAAATCTATTCCAAAAAATCCATAGAAACTGGTTAAGTCCATGTTTTTTAGGATTTTTTCAAATCTATCTCTTAATTCTTCATAATTTTCTATCGGAGTAAAACCTCCTAAATAAATGGATTCTTTATTGGGACCTAAATTTTGTACAATTTGAGTATTAATACTCAGAATTATCTGATCCATAATTCCCGCTTTTTTAGGGTTAGTTCTGTTAATTATCGAAATACTTAAATCATCGCCTTCAATAAATTCCTGAACTATGTAGCTCCTTTCCATATCGAAGGTCTCTTTATGGTTTTTAAAAAAAAGTCGGATTTGATCCTTATCTTCGAAGTGAAATATTAGTTCCGAGCCTGCACCATCTTCGGGTTTTATTATAATAGAATTACCGAGCTGATCAAATTTTTGAAGTAGGAAATCTAAGTCGATGAAACCTGCTTTAAAAGGAATATTATAAGATTTGGGGGTGTTCACTTTATTAGCTATAAAATAGTTGTAGGTTTCCAACTTAGAAGTTCCCAACTGAACACCTTTTAAATCTATACTTAATAGATTTTTTTTATGATCTTTTACTATTTGTGTTAATTTATAGAGATGTTTTGAAAATTCTGGAGCAATAATAAAACAGAATGTTGATTTACGTATGCAATCAATATATTTTTGCAAAAAGTCTTCCTTTGGTTTAACAAACTGTATAATATCGGAATTTAAATAACGAGATAAATGGCTAATTCTTTTATCTAGTAAGATAGAAACCTTGAATCCTAGTTTTTTAAAATCTTCTACAATAACTCTCAACATGGCATAACCTTCGCAAAATAAAGACGAAGGCATGTCACACTGATTATAACCCCCTCCAGAAACGAACTCAAAGATAAAAAGATTTTGATTGATCATTTTTTTTTATAAAATAGATATTTTCATAATTTTAAAATGGTTTTAAAATGAGATTAAATTATTTTACTTAGCTAAAATTTAAACAAAAAACTGTAAGTGTGAGAAATGTCTTTTTTTACTGAAGAATTAATGCAAAGAATTAGATATCTGCATTATAAAATTAAGAAAATTGAAGAAACTTTAGACAAAGAAGAAGAAAGTCTTAATCTGGACGATTTAAATCTTGTTTTAGAATACACAAAGACGTTAAATATTAACTATCAAAATGAAGATCAAGTTAAAATTTTAAAAGATTTGGATTTAACTCCAATATTTATAGAACCATTGGAGAATAACAGGGAGATTCAAATAAAGGATTTAATGTTTGAGTGTTCGCGCGCATTATGGGTAATGGCAAGATCATATTCTAAGATATCTGAAAAATTTGAAGATGAAGAAGATTGGGAAGATGCTATAATAGCAATGGTTGAGTGCAGTAAGGTTTTTAAAACTGGAGCTTATTTTAGTGCTGCATCAATAAATCAACATGATATAGGTATTACCCTTTCATCTGAAAATCTCGAATTGAATTCAGAAGAAGCGCGAATATTAGCACAGGGTATTGCAGCTCTTAAAGAAGAGAACTCTAACAATATTTATTTCGCTTCAAAATTATATGCAGGATTAAGCTCATTGTCAAAAAGATTATTTTATCTGAAGAAGCACGAAGAAAAAAGGAAACAACAATTAAGAGCGCAATTTCATTTCGATATGGGTAAAGCGTGTCAACTTAAGGCTCAAGCTTCTTTAGAATCTTCTATTACGAATATAAATAGAGAAAAGGTTTTGAAGTTACAACAGAAAGCTAATTTCTATTATTTGAAATCAGAGGAAATTTGGAATGAAATGCTCAGTAGTGTATCTGATATTTCGAGTAAAGAGAGAGTTAACATAGAACTAAACCTATCTGTTGTTAAAGACATCATAAAAGAAATCAAATTAGAGCCTTTAGGTTACGATGAAATTAAAAGAATTCAGGATCCTGAGCCTATAATTATAATACCCGAAAATTTGGCTCCATTTGTTCCGAAAAGTACAATTTATTTAACCAAATTTGTGCCTAAGGATTTAAACATTAAGAGATTCAAATCGTTTCAAAAAAAGAAAATAGAACAAAAAATTCCATATAGTAAGCGAGAGCGATTAATAGATAAAAAAGCAGGCATAGTAAGAACTATTAGTGAATTGAAAGTATTAAATGAAAATAAAGAAATTGATGTGGAAAAATTCGCTGAATTAATGGAAAAATATTCAACTAAACTTAAAATGATAGAGACTGCTATAGGAAAATTAGCTAATCCAATTAAGCAATAATATCGTTTCAAGAACATAAAGAAATAGTAATATTAATCATTCTTTGATTTTATTTTCGCTCAAAATAAATTTTTCTATTTTGGTCAATTTCAAACTTTCTTTCAACTTCCTCTTTAAAGAGAAGATCGTAGATTTCTTTAAAAAGAATCCCAAGTAAAAGAATTTCTATTATAAGGCTTAACCAATTAATCATGACTTGCAAATTATGTAAATCTAAAAACAAAAGCGAAGATAAGAGGAAAACATGAGGTAAATAAAATAAAGAAACGATTCCAATCCGTTTGCCAAATGTGTGAATATGTTTTTCTTCCAGCTTAAAAACCTTCTCAAATTTTAAGGCCTCTAATAAGTAGTAGACGCTAAAAATCATATTGATAAAAGTTACTAAAATAATGAAGTCTCTTTCATTTGGTTCCAAGGCGATGTAAGGTTTTAAAAGTATTGAACCTAACAAAAACGTAAAAGAAAATATAAATTGAACTGTTGATAACGAAATTAAGCCATCACGGAAGTATTTGTAATCCATTTTGAGTAAAATCCAAAATTAAAATTGAAATTTTATTAAAGATAAAAACAAAAAATGTATTATTAATTAATATATAATTGTGTGTTTTCGATGAGTTATTTAAGCGAAGAAGAGATTGAAAATTTAAAACTTACGCATCCCAAAAAGCGAATATTACGCTATATTTTTCTTTTCACGGGTTTATTTATAATTTTTTTAGGTTGTTTACTGGTCTTCATAGGTTTCGATTTTGAGATCACCCTTAACGGTTTTAATCTCTCTTTGCTCGTTGATGTTTTGATCATTATATTTGGAGGAATTATTACATCAAAGTTTTACATTACACCTTATTATTTAAGGGAAAATTCGTTAACAATTAAAAGAAAGCGAGATTTAAGGGAACCATTCGATAAGTTTGTTAACTTCAATTCTTTTGCTCTAACTAGACTTTTAGCTGCGTTACTTTTACTATTAAATGGAATTATATCTTATGGTATATTCGGAGATGATGTTGGTCACGAGATAGAGTTTGGAAGCGCAGTTGTTCTCGGAGGACCATCTTGGTTTTATATTACTGGGTTCCCTATGTTAATAACTGGGATGAGTTTGTTAATATATACTATTTTGAGCCCGTTTCGTGGTATTTGTTCTAAGTCAAAAAATTTCTTCTTTTTCTACGAAGTCAGACCGGGATTTGCTTGGTTAACAGAAATTCCTAAGAAGGACATCGAAGTTTTTCGTTATCAAAATAACCACATAGGACCAAAACTAGCTTGGGTTATACTCCTCCTTCCTTTTATCGTCTTACAGCTAATGACCGCTATTCCCTTGTTTTCTGCTGAACGAGCAGGTCCAATGTTTGTCTTGTCAAGGACATTTTTAGCATTATCTGTTTTGGATATTATGGCACTAGTTCTTTTGATTTTTTTCCAACAGAATTACTTTGAAATCGCTACAAAAGAGAAACTCTATGAAATGTGGTTTTCTCCAATAAAATGGAGGAGACCCTCTCAATTTAAGGAAGAATTTGGTAATTTTTTAGAATGCACACCCGAATTACGAGATATGGAAGATAACAGCAACCATTCTTTATTTTCTGAAGTAAATACATCTAATTTTCAACTATTCAAATTGCTCTTTGGTTCGTTTTTAATTATAATAGCGACAATAATGTTAACACAAATGGTTTTGTTTGGTCCTTTAGTATGGTGGATCGCTTTAATGTATGGTATAATGCTCTTGGCAAAAAGTCTATTCTATGATTTCAGCAAAAAGGGTGGCGATACAATTCAGTTTAGCGAAGCATCAAAAAAATTTAGGTTTAAACGAATTTTTTGTTATAAATTTCATTATGTAGCTGCGAATAACGTAGAATCAATTATAGTGAGAAAATGGTTCAGGAAATTAGATTTCTTTGATATCTTCGGAATAGGTGGACTATTAATTTTCTTAACAATTCAACAAATAGAAGGATGGCTAACGGCAGATACAATTTTTTTAAAAATTGATAATTTAATTAGCACATTTTTATGGATAACGATAATCGTAGTTATAATTTTCTATTTGTGCCTTCCTATTGACGTTATTGAAGTAAAAACCAAAACTATTACCTATAGAATACCGATTACGCTTAAAATGAAAGAGAAAAAGCTTTTTTACAAATACTTTAGCAAAATAAAGATTTTTCCTAAAGAAGTTTTAAATCCGGATATGAAAAAAACATTTTTAGAGAGAATGAGTGGTGTCATACTTCTTATCTTTGGAGCGATGATTTATCTAGCAGTATATTATGTAATTATCTTTTAAGGTGACTATGATCTCTCATAAATGATAACTAATTAATTTCAGTAGAGACTTTATAAATTATGTCTGCTGACCAACTAAAATTAGTTTTATATATGAAAAATATGTTTTCAGATCTAATCTACATAAACAGCGTTATTGCTACTGAGTTAGTTAAAATAACTGAAAATTTAGCTGCTATAAGGCACGGAGAAGATTTTTTAGAAAAAAGCACTTGTACGACAGAACATGATGAGTTAAATCAGGAAATAATAAACATTCTAGATAAATATAACAAAACTTCAAGCGAAGTTATACGAATGGAGCGTTTGAAAAAACACATTTTAAAGCACTTGGGTGAAAAAAAGTAAGATGCCTCAAAAAGAGGAATCCTTTGATAAATTTGTTGAAGAACTTCAACAGGAGATCATCGATAAAGAAATAAACGATTTTAACGAATACATAGTTAATTTGTTTCATAATCCTAAAAATTGGGGTAAACCTTCTAATTTTACTATTTCACATTCGTACAAAAGCTCACGGAAAAAAACAATGGAATTTTATGTAACAATCGAAAATGGAATTATTGAAAAAGCCAATTTTTTTACAGATGGTTGCGGAGCGACAGTAGCAACAGGAAGTCAAACTACTTTATTAATTGAGGGTAAAACCGTTGATTATGCGGAAAAACTGAAACCCGAAGATATAGACCGCGCATTATATGGTTTACCGGAAGATCATAAACATAGCCTAGAATTAGCAGTAAACACCTTAAGGAATCTTATTGTAAAATACAAAAACAAAAGGAAATAAAAAAAATATAAAATGAATAACATTACAATTGAAAATATAGATATTCCAATCAAAAGTGAAGATTTATTTCTCAAGGGAACTATATATTCTAATTCTAACACACCTGTGAAAGCACCTTTTATAATTAATTTAGCTGGGCTATTGGATCATCGTGAGAGTTATTTTGTTAAATACTTTACAGAAAAATTCGTTGACGCTGGATTTTATGTTTTATCTTACGATTACCGTGCTCACGGAGAAACCAAAAAACAGACGGGATCTAGGTGGGATAGAATGGTGGTTCAAATATTTTCCGACATCCAAATTGTAATAGATTGGGTGTTAACTCATCAGTCTTACAGAATCCTGGAGCAAAAATTAATTCTATTTGGAAGGAGTATTGGAGGTGCAATTATTTTAACACAAGGTTTCTTGAACAAAAAAGCTAAGTTTTTAATTGCTCTGTGTACGAGATACGACTACCATACAACTAGAATAAAATTCCAAGAGGAAATTGTTCAGAAAATTAGCCCTAAATATTTTTTAAAAGATGGCAATTCAAACAATAAAAGAATTCTAATAGCTCATTGTAAGGATGACAATAGAATACCATTCTCTAATCTCGCGCAGATAAAAAAACATCTCAATTTAAATGCGGAGAATGTCATTCAATTTGAAGAGGGAGGTCATTCTTTTAAAGGGCATCGAGAAGATATTTTTAATGCTTCTCTTAAGTTTATAAAAAAAATATAAGAAATGGAATAATAAGTTAAAATGTAAAAAGTATTTATAAAAAAGTGATGTTGAATGAAGAAGATTCTAATCGTAGGCCCAGCAAGTCAAATGCTTGGGATAAAAATAGCAAAGGAATTGGACATTAATTATTATAATACTGAAACAAAAACTTTCCCTGATGGAGAAAACTACCTTAGAATTAATATAGATAACGATTCCTTAATAGAAGGAACAGAAGTCATTATTGTACAATCCACAGGACCAAGTTCAAGCGAAAACCAAAATGGTCGGTTATTTGAGCTTTTAATGATGATCGAAGCTGTTACAAGAATGGGTGCTACTAAAATTGTTGTTGTAATTCCTTATTTAGCTTATGCTCGTCAAGATAGTGTCTTTAGACCAGGAGAGTGTAAATTTGCTCAATTAATTCTAAGAACCATAGATTCAATGAGAATTGATGAGCTCTATGTTGTTGACATTCACTCTCAAAAAATTTTAGAAGAAATCCAATGTAAGTGTGTGAATATAGATTCTATGAAATTATTAGCGGACTATATTAAATCTTTAAATGTTAAAGATATTGTAGTGGTTGCTCCTGATAAAGGCGCTGTAGAAAGATCAAAAGCATTTGCTAAACATTTCGGAGAAAACGTTCCAGTAGATTACTTTGAAAAAGTAAGGGATGTTAAAACGGGGGAAATTACGATGTCTGGTAAATTAAGTTTAAAAAATAAGGATGTAGTCGTTTCAGACGATATTATTGCTACCGGCGGTACAATGGCTAACGCTATAAGACTTTCAAAAGAAAGTGGAGCTAATAAAGTATTCGCTGTCGCAACTCATGCTTTATTATTGCAAAATGCAAAGTTTAGAATTATAAAAGCTGGCGCAGATGAAATTATTGGAACTGATTCAATCGATAATGAAGCAAGTAAAGTCTCCTTGACAAAGGCAATTGTAGATTATTTAAAATAGTATCCTATTTCTTATTAATAAGGTTTAAAACTAAATTGCGTGTTATTTTTTGAACTTCTTTTTTTGATACATTATTATTTATTTTAAAATTTGCACTATTAATTACTTCCTTTAGCCCAAAAGAAATTTCACGCTGGTCTCTTTCTCTTATATCTTCAAGGTATTTTGGATCGTCTAATCGCCCTCTTTTCGAAAGCCTTTTAAATCTTATCTTATCATCAATTATAACTGCTACAATTGGAAATATCCACGAATTTCGAAATACATTTACTTCGGCTATAGACCTTAAACCATCTATAAAAACAACATCTTTTTTTAAGTTTTTAATTATAGCTACGCATTTTTTCGCGATTATCTCTGGACCGAATTCTTCTCGTAATTCATGTGCAATTTTGCCTAAATTTTCGTCTGTAGGTTCAATACTTCTTTCTCGTGCTTCGTTTCTTACTACATCACCCATCGTTATTATAATCCCTAGATCTTCAATAGCTTTTAATACTGTTGATTTGCCAGAACCAGGTAATCCACAAAATCCTATGACTATCATTATCTTATAACGAATCTTGAATTGATGTTAATGTTAGAACTTTCTAATTGGTTAAAAAGATTGATAAATTTAAAAGTTTTAAATTTATCCAATGATATAGTTAAAACTAATAAGAATTTTGAAATTCATTTGAATAATTAATGAATGGAAAAGAAAGCAATAATAAGGAAACGGAAAATAACAGCATTGGACATGGCGAACTCGAGGAAGAATATCTAGACGCACCAACATCAGAATCAGATGATTTAATTGAAATATCGACTAAAGAACATTACATTCAGAAATACGGTATTGATCCCGCCGAATCGCCCGTTTATATTTCATACAACGCATATAGACGCATCGTTGGATATGCCATGCGATATGGGAATGATGAAATACCCCAAAGAAATTGGCGAGAAGTTTACGGTATTCTGATAGGATCGATAAAGGATAATAAAGAAATAATTATTAAAGACGCGATCCCCGTAATGGTAGGGGGTAGAGCTTATGTTGAGTATAAAAGTAAACACTATGTAGACACCGCTCAATTTAACACAACAATCTATGAAAGAGCAATTCAGGATAATAAAGAAGATTTCTTCGTAGGATGGTGGCATACTCATCCAGGCATAGGGTTTATATTTTCGCCACGAGATATTGAAACTCAGTTATTTTATCAAGGTGTAAACCCATTTGCAATAGCTT
>JAHQWP010000179.1 GCA_029856235.1 Promethearchaeia archaeon | reverse complement strand
ATCTAAAAAAAAATTTATCTTTTTAATTTTAAGTAAAAAATGAAAACTGATGATTTTATTATATGACAAAAAAATCTTGTGAAAAACATAAAACATTTAACTATTATTGTGAAGATTGTCAAAAACTAAATCTAGAAGAGGATGGAACTCGATTTAAATACAACCTTATGAAAAAATCACGACGTTACAAAAAATATCTAATTTTGTTGGCTATAGTTATTGTTATAATTATATTATTAGCAGTACTTTGGTGGTGGCCTGCTTGGTCCGGGAATATTAACCTTCAAGCTCAATTGTACTCTAATAAGGTCTTAAATAATCCGGATGGATTGGATTACTTTGATTTTTTCTTCCTAAATTTTTGGTCAACTAATTTCTTATTTAACAAAACCGCGTTGATAGGAGCCTTTATTGGAAGTATTATAATGAGCATCCTACCTGAGAGGAGTTTGTTAACAATTATTGGGACAAAGCTAAGATTCGGTAAACCATCGTATTTGAAATCTTTGCTATTTTGGTGGACAGTTGGGTTTACGCTGTTTTACTTCTTGGGTTTTATTCTTGATGCTAATAATAGTGGTTTTTCTTGGGCAATATATTTAATTGAAAATGGACAAATTGATTTATCCCCTACTATAATTTTTGATGCATTTAATGTAATCTTCGATTCAACCAACACAGATTTTGTTACGATATTTCTTTACTCTAATCTAATCTTACCTATAGTGGTTTTTGTGTTCATTGTTATACTAATACGATTAGGTTTAACTATCGTTAAATACATGTATTTGCAGAGGAACGACTACTTGGTAATAGGGAATGCTTTCGTTATAGTAGGTCTAATATGCGGATTTGTTTTCTGCTTTTTACCTACATTTTCTTTAGATGGGATAAACACTATTCAAATTTTGGCTCTTATTTTCGGATTTTTCTCATTTCTATCGTTAGGAGGGGGTATTTTTGTTTTTGGGAAAGCACAATACAAAAAAGATTCCAAAAACTACGTATTTTCAAGATATAAACAGAAAAAAATCATTTATGTTGTGGTAATTATCATTGTTTTTACATTGTCACCACTCATAGTGAGTATTGGGCCCTTAATTAATCTAAATAATACCTCTGTTTGGATAGAGCAACAATGGCAGAAGAAATATCAAAGGGAAATAGATTGGACCCGAACGTGTGCTGGATTAGATATGTTTGAGGAACGACCTATTGAAAATTTTACAGCGTCCCCTACTTCCGAGGGAGATCTTGTTTGGAATAATAGCGTCAGAGTGTATGATCAAAATATCGCTGTCAAAAATTTAGCCGCCGCAATTGGTACTCCAGTTGAGGGTTTAGCAGATTCTGACATAATATATTTTAATAACACAGAGTATTGGGTAGCACCTAAAACAATTAAATTTACAGGAGATAGGACTGATGCTGTTTCAACAAATACTGAACTATACGATCATGTTGAAGGCTTTTTTGCAATGGACATTTTCGATGGATCCATCGTATCTAATGATATATTCAATATTTCAGTGGATGCAATATTCTTTGGAGAGAGTGAAAGTCAGAGATATATTGACCAAACAGAAAATTATGAAGGAGGGACAATTGGAGCATATGATTCAGATATTCTATTAAATACGGGATGGGAAAAAGGTTTAGATAATCTTAATTATACATATGAGGGAGAACCTGACGGCGTATTAACGGGTTTGGAAGGTTTTTGGAAGACATTAAATATAGGTTTATTGGCTTACGCTACCCAAGATGAACACGAATATGTTATCAATAGAAATGTAATAAGCAGAGTTAATAAAATACTCCTTCCACATCTTAAAACGGATTCTGATCCATATTTGGTGTTTGATGATGAGAAAGGTAAAATGTACTACGCTGTTTCGATCTATACTCATATTAATATCGGAGCATATGCTCAATATCCTGTCCTAAGATTTTTAGGCATTTGTTTAATAGATGTATTAGATGGTGACATGGTCTTTTACCAAAACCCGGTTCTAGACACATCCAATGATCCAACATATCCGCTTTGGCAAATTTATCTAGCCCAATATGATTGGGAACTCGTTATGCCCGATTGGTTGTTTGACCAGTTGCGCTATCCAGAAGAATTATTTGAGATACAATTAGAAGCAAATTACATCTATCACGTTCAAGACCCAACAGATTGGAAAAGAGGAGACCAATTCCATGAACGACCTGAAGACGGAGATTTATTCTACATAGAATCCGATTTAGGCAATGGAATCGAATTTGTAGGCATAGATTTGGTAGAAAGAAAAGGCACATCTGAATTACTTGCTGGAATGTATGTAGTTAGACATGGGGATCATTTTGGTGAAGCTATATTCTACCGTACAAGCACTAATTTATATGGTCCTAAAACTGCTAGAGATTTTTACATAACTGACGCAACTCAAGAAATTACATTAATTTCGAATGCAGTACATGGAAATACTATATTATATCCCCTAGGAGGATCAATATATTATTTTGTTCCTACTTACAGTACGTCAGGTGTTATACAAAATTTAGCTTACTCTGGTTTTGTAGAAGCGTTTACAAGCGAAGTATATCATGATGATGATGTTAAGGATGCGGCTGATTTATTCTTGGTTCGCCCAGGTGGTGATCCTGAACCCGAATCAAATTATACAATAGCTTATAATTTTGAGATGGGAGAATCCATAAATTTCCCAGATGATCTAGCAAAATTCAATATTACCCTTCAGAATTTTGATTCTAATTATACGGCCCCCGCTTTGCAAGTAAAAGTAAACCTCTCGATTTACAGCGCTACAACGAATAATGTCGATTACGATCTAAAACTACCTCAAAACCTGTATCCAGTTGAAAACTTTACTTATATAGTCGGTTCTGATACGTTTGTAGACTTCACATTAGTCAATACATCTCTCTATTTTGGTCAAGGTCTAGTTTTAAATGGATTTCTAAATACTACAATAGGAGACATAAACATTTATTGCAAATGGACCTTAATTGTAAACGATGAGATTTTTTACACTTCTCCAGAACACTGGATATCCGTAAAATAACTTTTTTTTTTTTTATATTTAATTCAAATTTAAGAAATATAGATTTTAGTAGAGATTCATCTATGAGGTGAATTAAAAATAATGAAACAGAATAAAAACTTTAAAAAAAGCTTTAAGTTAAGCTTTAGGCTCTTCCTTTGCTTTAGGCTCTTCCTTTACTAAATTCAAATATTTTTCCACTTCGTCTTTCGAGCACATATGAAATTTTTTGTCATCGGATTTTATATAAGCGAAACGGATATTATCTTTTGTGGGTTCCTCATTTATCGATTCCTTAAGCGCATTTAAAGTCAATTTAACGGTCTCATCGAAAGTTAGACCTTCTTTATAATTTTCTTTTAAATAGTCTCTTGCGGTAGCTTCTCCGCTCCCTAATGCGTAAGCTTTAAATGCTCTATAAATTCCACTTGGAGATGTAGTATAAATTTGAGTTCCTGCGGGATCAATAGCAATAAAGAAAAGAGCACACCCGAATGGCCTTATGCCTCCGAACTGTGTGTATTGTTGCTTTATATCAGCTAAAGATTTTACCAACATGTTTAATCTTACGGGTTCGTCGTATGTTAAACGAAAGGATTGTGCTTGAACGCGAGCGTAATTAATTAATGTCCTTGAATCAGCGTGTAATCCTGAAATAGCTACACCAATATGTTCGTCTACTTGAAATAACTTGTCAATCGAATCAGCGTCAATTAATTTCGAAGGAATTTTAATCTGAGCTGCTAAACAAACGCAATCTTTTGTTTTAACTGCTACTGCTAAAGTACCTCGCCTAACAGCTTCTAAAGCGTATTCTACTTGGAATAACCTTCCTTCGGGACTAAAAACAGTTAATGCCCGGTCATACTTAACTTGTCCGCCACCAAACATAATTACATCTTGAAATTATTTGATAATTGTTATTTTAGAATTAAATAACAAATTTGAATTTATTGATTATACATTAAAAATTAAATTTTACCCGAAGTTTCAAGAATCTTTAATGTTAATATCTTAAAAACATCCTCTACTGAATCGCCTTGTTTAGCACTTGTTTCAATATACTGCATTGCGTGCATTTCTCCCTTTAAAGCCTCTCCATCTTGTTCTGCTACCTCTCTTTGCCCATCACGGGCGAGATCTAGTTTATTTCCAATCAGAAGACAGGGTTTTTGACCAATTACTTTTTCAACTTCGTCTCGCCACTCAAGCATATCGGCAAAGGAAGAGCGTCGGGTTAGGTCATACACATAAATGATACCCGTTGCTCCTCGATAGAATGGTGGTCGAACAAACGAGAAGTGCTTCTGTCCAGCTAAGTCCCACAATTGCAGTTTTACTTGTAGCTCTGGGTGATCAGCCAATTCGACTGTTTTGGTGCTAAAATTTGATCCTATTGTCATTAAATAGCTTTCCTTAAATGAATTTTCACAGTATCTAAGGACCATGGAAGTTTTACCCACGCCACCATTCCCCACAACGGCTATTTTGTAGATGTAGGATTTTTGATACTTTGTATATACCGAAGACATAACGTTTCAATAATTAAAATAGTTATAATAATATATTATATTCAATAAATAAAAATAATCATATTTATTGTTTGCTCAGAAAAAAGAAAAAACATTCCATTTTCATAAGAGTTAACATATCAAAATTTTTTCTATCAGCATTATATATCAAATAGAAAAAACACAATCTTTAGGAGCTAAATCGGTAATAATCTATAATTTTGCTATTATTTCCTCAAGGATAGTAAAAATAAAGAGTAATAAATAAAAAAAATTTGTTAATTTTTCTCTGGAAATCGTTCAGATTATTTTCTTAGGCTTTTCTTATCAACTTTACCTATCGTAGTAAGCGGTAGTTCTTCCACTATTTCTATTAACTTAGGAACTTCGTATGGCGAACAGTTCTCTTTTGCAAACGCAGTTATATCATTCTTTAAAGCTTCTTCGTTTCCATCATAACTATAGTCGGGATCTAATTGTATAATTGCTTTTACGATTTCTGAACCAGGTCTTTCGGGATTATCAACTCCTATAGTAGCTACCATTCCAATAGCAGGATGTTCAGTTAATGTGTCTTCCAATTTTGCCGAAAATACTTTAAAACCGCCAACAATAATCATATCTTTCGTTCTATCCACGATTTTAACGTATCCATCTTCGTCCATTATCCCTACATCTCCAGTGTGCATAAAACCGTCCTTATCTATAGCTTTTTTAGTTTCTTCGGGTTTATTGAAGTATCCTCTCATAACTTGCGGACCTTTAACACATATTTCTCCAGCTTCTCCTAAAGGCACATCCTTACCTGTATTGGGATCTACTAGCTTAAATTCCATATTATTGAGCGGTAGACCGACACTTCCAAGTTTTTTAACTCCTAAGGATGGGTTACTTGCTGTAAGCGGAGATGTTTCAGTCATACCATACGCTTCAATTAATTTACCCTTGCCTACAATGGCTTCGAATTCCTTTTGAGATGCTTCTGGAAAAGGAGCGGCAGCAGAAACGCAAAAATCTAATTTAGTATGATCTAAGTCTTTAAATTTAGGATTTTTCATTAAAATCTGGTACAATGCAGGTACATTAGCTAAGACTGAAGGTGTATATTTAGCGAGTTCTTTTACAATGTGGCCTGAATCTCTTGGATTTGGTATCAAAACTTGACTCCAACCGAGGAAGATTACGTTCAAGGTTGTAAATGTTCCTGCGATGTGGAAAAATGGAAACCCAGAAAGAGCAACTCCTTTTCCTGCTTCCCAATTAAGCCATTTTTGAAAAATTACTATGTCTGACATTATATTTTTATGTGTCAACATAGCACCTTTGGGTGGTCCAGTTGTTCCGCCAGTATATTGAATAAACGCGAGGTCTTCTGGTTTTGTTTTATCTGTTGGTAAATCCTTAGAATAAGTGGGTAGGATGTCTTTATGAAAATCCAATACCGTAACACCTTCTAAAGGTGTGACCTTTCCCTTAGGTATTTTCCCAATTAATTTTCCAAGCACTGCCTTTATTTTTGGAAGGTAACCACCTACACTCGTAGCTATTGCTAATTTTAACTGAGGTAATTTCGGAGCAATTTGAACTAATTTCTCTTCGAAATATTCATCTAAAGTCAGTAGTGCGACTTTTTTCCCTTCAGATCCCAGATCTTTCAATTGGTACTGCATTTGAACTGCTGAAAGAAGGGGTGAAACTCCTGAAACAATACAGCCTGCTTTTAACGTACCAACCACTGCTATCAGGTACTCTGGCGTATTTGGAACGTTAATACCTACTACATCTCCAGTAGTAAAGCCATTTTCAATTAACATGTTAGCAAATTGATTTGAAGCTTCGTCCAATTCTTTGTAGGAAAACGATACACCCATAAAATCAAAAGCCATTTTATCGGGAAATTCTTCCATTGTTCGTCGAATCGCTTGGGGATAAGTCAATTCAAATTCTTTTGGATCCAAGTCCTTGACATGATCATCCCAAGATTTTTTCCATATTTTATCTTTATACGACATGTTTAACATCGATTTCTTATTATTCGTTTTTTTTTTTCGTAAAAAAGTGTTAAAAAATAGGAATGATTCTTTTCGATATAAAGTTTTAAGTTTCAAATTGAGTTTTCAAGATTATTTAGGAATGTGATTCTGGAAATAAAAAAAAAGAATCTATAAATATGGTTAAGTTGATGCTTAACTATTTTCTATTAAATTAAATTACTGAAGGTGAATATTAAAAGATGGTGATGTTGAACGAATAATGGAAAATGGTGATGGACGTTTAAAATATAAAAAATAAGAAATAAAAAAAAATTATTTTCTCAAAACCTTCTTGTCTACCTTACCAATTACTGTTAATGGAAGCTCATCTGAGATTTCTATTAGCTTAGGGACTTCATAAGGGGCACAATTCTCTTTCGCAAAAGAGATTATGTCTTCTTTTAATGATTCTTTGTTCCCATCAAATTCAAATTCTGGGTCCATCTGTATAAATGCTTTTACGATTTCAGATCCAGGGCGATCTGGATTTGGGATGCCAACTAACGCGACCATTCCGATTGCAGGATGTTTAGATAGACTGTCTTCTACTTTGGCGCTAAAAACCTTGAAACCGCCTACGATAATCATATCCTTTGTTCGATCGACAATTCTGAGGTATCCATCCTCGTCCATTATTCCTACATCACCACTATGCATATAACCATCCTTATCAATCGCTTTCGCTGTTTCTTCAGGTTTTTGATAATATCCTTGCATTACTAAAGGTCCGTTTACGCAAATTTCTCCAGGTTCTCCTAAGGGAACTACTTCACCTATTTCGGGATCCACAAGTTTCAGATCGACATTTTGTATCGGCATACCTACCTTACCCAATTGTTTTTTCCCAATAGATGGGTTCATAGTGGCTACAGGGCTCAATTCTGTCATCCCATAAAGTTCTAGTAACTTTCCTTCACCTACTATCGCTTCTAGTTTTTCCTGAGATTCTTTTGGAAATGGAGAGGCTGCAGAGATACACTGGCGTAATTTGCTGTGATCTAAGCGTTTAAACTTTTTAAAATTAATCAGAATTTGGTATAAACTAGGCACATTAACTAATACAGTCGGGCTGTAACGCTTAATAGCATTGCATATTCCTAAAGCATCTCTGGGATTAGCAATGAGGACTTGTCCCCAACCTAAGGAAAGAGCACCTTCGCATACTGTTAGCCCCGCGATGTGAAACATTGGGAAACCAGATAATAACATCCCAACTCCTTCTTCCCATTGTAACCAAGCCCTAAGACTTAGCAAATTAGACATAACATTACGGTGACTAAGCATTGCGCCTTTTGGTGGCCCTGTTGTACCCCCAGTATATTGAATCCACCCTATATCTCCCGGAGAAATATCCACTTTTGGTAATTCATCAGAAAACTTTGCCAAAACATCGTCTTGGTAATTATAAACGACTTTTCCTTCTATTGGAGTAACTTCTCCAGAAGGAATATCTTGAACCGCCTTAATTTTAGCCTGTGATTCTTTATCAAACGATCCGACTACGCTTGTAGCTACGACAACCTTTAATTGTGGTAATTTGTCAGCAATATTCTTCAATCTGTGTTCAAATATTGCATCAAGTGTAACTAAGGCAACTTGTTTTCCTCCTTTACCCAGATCACTTAATTGATACTGCATCTGAACGTCCGACATTAAAGGGCTTACTCCGCTTACAATACACCCCGCTTTTAGGGTACCCACGACAGAATAAATATATTCTGGAATATTGGCTAAATTAACACCAACAGCATCTCCTTTCTTAAACCCATTTTCAATTAACATATTAGCGAATTGGTTGGAACGCTTGTCTACATCGTTAAAGGTCATTTCTAAGCCTTGATAGGAAAGAGCCATGACATCTGGATATTTATCGAATATACCTCTCATAAACTCTGGATAAGTCGTTTCGAATTCCTTTGGATCAAGATCAGAGACACCTGGGTCCCAATTCTTTCGCCAAAATCTACTTTCGTACGGATTTGACATTTTTCGTACTCACTTTTTTTCTATTTTTGATTAAATAAAATTTGTTAATATTAATTATTGATAGAATTAGTTATAAAGTTTTAAGATAATTGATCATTTTTCTTTTAATTTTAGAGGTAGATAATGAGATCACTACATTGAAAAAGTAAACTATACTTTTATTCGTTTTTGTCGGCGCGTTAAAACCTTGAGCACTGTAATTCTTTTTTACTTTTACTTTTACTATCCTCCCCCCGTCTCCATGAAACGCTCTTACTTTTAAAGAGAATTATTTTTCTCGATGGAACAAGCAGTTTATTTGATTTTTATGTCTCATATGTAAATTTTAGAAAATTGTCGGAGTAACCTAGTTTTATTTTGAGGGAATCATCACTTATGTAATGCCTTTCAAATCGGGGTTCAATGTTTACAACAAAAACAAGAGAATTCCTTCAATTTCAAGCGGAGATTCATCGCTGGACGAGATATTGGGAGACGATGGTTTTCAGAAAGATTTAATTCACCTACTTTATGGCGATAAAAAGAAGTGTGCGAACATTTTATTGACCACCGCTGTTTTAGCTCAAAAATCTTATAACAATGGCGGTTTCGGAGAGGAAACTAAGGTTGCGTTTATTGATGCAAACAACCGTTTTAACCCATATAATGTGAGTAAGTTTGCCGTTTCCCAAAATTTATCGCCTAAAAAAGTGTTAGAGAATATCTTGATTGCTCGCGCATTTACTTGGGATCAAATGGTAGAGCTTCTAGAGAATAGGCTCTCCAAACTTGAAGCCATAAAAGTTGTTCTAATCTCCGGTATCACAACACTGTTCCAAGATTACCAAAAGCAGACTTTTGAAGATTTACTACGAGCCATAAATGGTATTAAAGAAATTCTTTACAAAACAAAACCGTTAATCGTCTTGACTGCTCCTATGAACGAATACTCTCTTTACAAACCCAATGGGGGAAAAATCCTTTCCCACTTCGGAAGCGTATTAATAATGATAAACGAAGACGAGCGGTATACCGAATATAGTCTTGTTCAGCACCCCTTTCTGCCGGAGAACCGCCTTTTAAAGTGGAAACCCCGTATCCCTAAAAGAAATTTGGCAGAAACTTCGAAAAACACAACTTTAGATTGCTGGTTTTAGCTTTTTAGAAACGATTATTTGTGCGATATGTGGATACAAAAAAAATTAGTAAATTTCAATGGTATTTTTCTTTATATTTCCTTAAAGACTAACTAACGAGACACTTGAAACAATACTGAATGTGTAAAATATGGGAAGAACTGTACCTGCCTTTAGGCCTGCGTTAGAGCACGAGATAGAAAGTTGGAAAGACTATAAAAGAGCATTAAGACCAGAGGAACAAAAAGTCTTTGACAAACTGATGAATTTCGCTAGAATTCACGCAGATGCCGGTAGTTTAAGTGCTCGTCCAATGCTCTCCGAGATACTTTTTATGTCGTTTGCAATTGAGCAAGAAAAGAAAATTAAGACCTTGGAAAAGAAGATTGACGAATTAGAGGAAAAAATAGAAGGAAAAGGATAGAAGTGGACTCGCAAACAGCATTCAAGGGGTGGCTCTTAGACGCATCTACTTATAGCGAAGGAGTTATCCTTTGGGTAAAAACTGAAGAAGAACGGAAAGTAATAAGAATATTCCAAGAATTTACTCCTGAATTCTTTGCCGTTCCTAAAGATGATGTTGGGAATGATTTCAAGAGAATGCAATATATTCTTGCTCAGAATCAGAATGTAAAAAAAGTGCGAGTTTGTGAGAAGTATGTGAAGTTAGAAGACCCTGAAAAATCGAGAGTTCTTGGCGTCACGGTCGAAAAACCATCATTGTTTAAAAAAACTATCAAGGAAGTCAATGAGATTGGACTTTTTACTTTATACAATACAGATCTTCCTATTACTCAGATGTACTTCTATGTTAACGATCTGTTCCCTATGTCTTTTTGCCATTTCGAAATTAAAGTTGAAAAGGGTATTGGTAAGAAGGCAAACACTTTACATCTTATTAGCATAGATTTGCAAGACGATAACGAAGAACTTTTCTACGATTTACCTCCTTTAAGAGCAGTATGGTTAGATGTGAAAATCCAGTATAAAGGAATAAAACCATATTATAACGATCCTATTTCTTATGCTGAAATTAGCATAGTCGAAAATGACGAAGATAATGTCCCTCGAGCAGATGGATATAAAAAGCGGATAATACGAATCGATGAGACAAATGAAGCAGAAATACTAAGAACAATAAGTAAAGTAATTGAGCGTCTTAACCCCGATATAATCCTAACTCAGAATGGAGACGAATTTCTCTTTCCCTATTTGGTTGCTCGTGCCTCAGAAAATCGAGTAACGAAAGATCTTTACCTTTCACGAGACAAAAAGCCTTTGGCAAAATGCATTTTTGACCTTTCTGGGGGTTCGGACCATTATATGTCTTATGGCATAATTAGGCGGCGCTCAAGGACTCAAGTGTATTTAACTGGCAGATTCCATTTAGACACAACAACATACGCCAGTCTCCATTTTTCTGAAGGTAATATCCCCGGAGTAATTGAAGTTGCGCGAATATCGCGAATTCCCCTCCAAAGATTAAGTCGTATAACTATCGGGGGTGCACTCCAATCAATACAGTTTTATAACGCTTACAAACTTGATCATTTGATTCCTCCTTTCAAGAAGAGCCCCGAAGGATTCAATACTGGAATGGACTTAATTAGAAGCGATCGTGGCGGTCACATTTTTGAACCCATTATTGGAGTGTTTGATCAAGTAGTAGAGTTAGATTTTTCTTCAATGTATCCGTCCTTAATGGCGACTTTTAACGTCTCTTCGGAAACTGTTAATTGTAAATGTTGCAAAGACGACGGAACTGGCATAAAAGTTCCGGGATTGGACTTTCATATCTGCACAAAAAGGCAAGGCATAATATCAAAATCTATAAGTTTACCATTAAAAAAACGATTGAAGTATAAAGAATATGTCCGCAAAACTGGAAGTGTTCGCTATAATTTCACCGATATCGCACTCAAATGGGTGCTTGTAGTGAGTTTTGGCTATCTAGGGTTCAAAAACGCACGTTTTGGGAAGATTGAAGCGCATCAAACCGTTTGTGCTTTTGCTAGGGAATTTTTAATGCGATCTGCTGAGATTGCTGAAGAACGCGGCTGTAAAATTATTCATGGAATTGTCGATTCGATTTGGCTAAAAGACACAGAAAACCGAACTCCTGAAGCGTTCGAGGAAGTAACGAAGGAAATTGCTAATGAAATAACTAAAAGCGTGGGTATTCCTATGAGTTGGGACGGGCGTTATAATGTTATTTGCTTTCTCCCATCGAAAGCAGAACCAGACATCCCGGCTCTCAGTCATTATTGGGGGATTAAGAGCGACGGAGAAGTAAAGGTGCGAGGAATTGAAGTCCGCCGTAGAGATATACCAAAAATAGTCAAAGACGCGCAGTATGCGTTTATAGATATTTTTCAGGGAGCAACTACCACCGAAGAATTTATGAGAAGAATGCCAAAAGTAAAGAATATGCTCTACCGCTACATTGACAAAATAGAGACAGGTAAAATTTCGCGGGAAGAACTTACAATTCGACAAAGAGTTTCTCGAAAACCATCTCAGTATAAAGTTAACTCATACCAAGCTGTTGCTGCAAGACAATTAGAGAGATCAGGTGTAGTAGTAACTCCTGGCAAAAATGTTCGATATATTATACTCAATGCAGATGCTAACCCGGAATTTCCTGAGAACAAGGTTATTCTCTCAGATCTTTACGACGAGAAAAAGCATCAGTACGACAGAAAGAAATATGTCGAATTACTTAAAAGAGCCTTTGAAAACATTTTTCCTTTCGAGTTTCCCGAACTTGAGGAACTGATAAAATCGAATATTATGAGGAAATCTGACCAAAAGGATTTATCGTGCTATATCGAATAGATAAATCCGACTTAAAATAATTTTAACCGAACCATAGCGACAAAATTTTTTAATAATCCCTTAATAGTCCCATTTAAATACGATCCGCTCAAGATATATATTGTTCATACCTTGCGGTGTGAATATCGAGAAGTAGTATTAACTCTCAATGTATGACCAATTTGAATGCCTCTGGTATGAAAAATTGGTTAAACTTTCTTTCCTTAACGGAAAGATTATATCTTCGGATATAAGTTTGGTTCATTGGTTTTCGGATTAATGTCTAAAAAGAGTTGGTCATTGAGACGTTTTATATGAAAGTATAGAATGAAATACTAGCAATGAGCCTTCGGGTATATTTGCATTTTCTCATATCATGCTTGAATACATGATCATTGGAAAAGATAGAGCGACCTCATAAGATGCTACCGAATGTTTATCCTAACGGGTACGTCATTTCGGTAAGTCGAGCTATGCTAGCAATTTCGACTAAATCTCCGGAGTGATTCTGACAGGAGGTTTCACAACCAATTGTTTGAATGCATTGAATGGGGACTTTCCTTACCTCGTAAGGAATAGCAATATCTCGCAACAAATTCTTTCGGGGATTTAATTGCATATTCCATCGGATCGTGCCTGAAAGTGTGATCATAGGAAGAGGTATCGCAATCAATGTAATGCTACCAATTAAAATACTTAACCGTATTGAAATTGGTAAATCAAGCTTCTCTGGGAGCCTGAGTATCTTCGGATATGAATTGGACGATAGGTTTTCGAACTTGTCGAATAATCTTCAATTACATTGCTACAATACCACGCAAAAACCCATCAGAAAGCTTGTTGCAACTTCTTGAACCTTTTTTCTTTTAAATTTTCTACTATCTATTTATGATTTTGATTTTTATCAACATTTAGAGGTATAAATTTGAAGGTTCAAGGATATTTGGATAATAAGGACGAAGGAAATTACGCGCACTAGAACAGATATGACATTTGTCAGCATAACCACTTAATGGCTTATATCCTTTTTCAATTGCCATCTCAAGGAGATTTTGAGGTCCTCCCTTAGCTACTACTTTGCCAATTATCGGATGTTTTCTGTAGTTAAATTCACTAATTATCTCCGATAAAGGCTTTTTCTTGGCATTCCCGATTGTAATCCCTTGGCATAGTTGATGAAAAACCCATCCATTAGGATCTATCATGAACATCGGGACCTTAAAAATTAGACATTTATCTGAAGGGATGGTTTCCATTGAGAAATATTCTGTTAAATGGTTTGCAGCCCGACCTTTCACTTGTAAATCACCAGTTATTAATTGGTAATAATCAAATTCATCTGAAAGGATATCGGTAATTTCCTTGGTTTTTTCATTAAAAGTGTTCTTTGCTCCTGGGCCTCCAAGATTTTGTGATATCAAATATATTATTTCTATTCCCGCTTCATGACATGCTCTTACTGCATTCTTTACATCATCGAGTGGAATAAATTCCTGATGAAATGCATCAACACTAAACCCTATGCTATTTAAACCTGCTTTTTTCAATTTTAGGGCATATTCCTTAGCAATTGAATCCTTTTTCCCCCAATATCCATTGGTTGGTAATCCAATTTTTGGAATATCATATTTCTTTACTTCTTCGATAAAACTAATTAGTAAATCAAAATTAAGTAGGGGCTCTCCTCCAAAAAATCCGACTTCTTGAACGATGTAATTTGATGTTATGTCTTCCAAATATCTTTTTAAATCTCCAAATTCTATTTTGATATCATCCTGATTTGGAGATGCTAGAAGAGCACAATGTTTGCATTCATTAGTACATTTATAGGATGTGAGAAAACTAAGAAAATTAATTGCTTTTTTAGTTGTATTATTACTCATTTTTTTATCAACTCTCAATATTTCATTACTTTTTTTAATTTTCCTGTTTATCCAGTTCATTTCTGAGTTTTAAGATTGTATTATCAAAGTCCTTGATATATTCATCCATCCGATCTCGAGTTTCTACAAGTGCTGCTTTTTTAGTCTCAAGAAGTATGATTCTTTCGTTAAGGGATATATTACCTTTAAATCGTTCTGGTCTTAATGCGGTTGGTAACACCTGGATTGAAGGAATTTCATCAAACCGTTCGAGTTCCTCTAAATCACTTGAATCTCTAATATCTATCGATGCAGCTAAAAACCGACGATAGGTATTTCTTATCTTTTTTTGAGTTGCTTTCATTAATCCTAATGCTTCTTCACCCATATCTGTAATTTCATATACTTTCTTAACCTTATCTTCTTCAAGGAGTCGAATGAATCCCTTTTCCCTTAAATTATTTAGGATCCAATATAATGTCGATGCAGAAGGGTTCCACATTCCTAGACTACGCTTTTCAATTTCATTTCCTATCTTATAACCATGAGAAGGCCCTTTTTCAAGAATAGAAAGAATAAAGATATTAGTAAAATTTTTTTTCATCACTTTTTCGAAATTTTTGTTGTAATTTTCAACCATAATTAATCTAAGATAATGAATAATTGTACTTCTACGAGCAAAAAATACTACAGTGACTGGACTACCAGTGACTGATATAATCATTAAAATATATTTAAATGTTTGCTTATTAGCATCTCTGTAGTGAATTATTAACAAATAAAAAAAAAGATATAATTCTTTAGGATGAATTATGTAAAGGGTTGTCTTATAACAGTTTTCATTGTAACAGGATTAGCTTTTCTTGGATCACTAAGATAGATTTCATGATGCATATTCTTGTGGCCATCAAATTTGCCACCTTCTTTTTGGATGAAATCATGAACCTTTTGGACCGTAGGACCCTCCTCTGAATAAGGACCAATATGCAAAATTTGAGCCGCTTTTCCTTCTTTATATTTCTCTAATCTGAGTTTAGATAATATTTCTCTTAATTCGGGTTTCTTTTCCTTAGTAATAGCTATAGCTTCATTTATCATATCTTGAGTAATCCAATCGGGCTGCATTATCATCATGGTCCATTTCCACTTATCTCTATTACCCTCGATGAAGTCTTTCATATCCTCTGCCCACCACAAACCTTCCAAAGGAGGCACTACATAATCTTTCCCTTTTGCTTTGCTTAAGAATTTTGTTTTGAATGATATAGGATATAAAGCAGCGAGAGCATCGTGATACTCTTTTGAATCTCCAGGAGACCCCATACCATTAATCATTAGGAACTGCATTTCAGGTACGTTAACTAACACAACTTCATTTGGTTTGGGTTGATAATACTCCTTCATACTTTTCTTGAAGTCTACTTTGACTGGCATTTTTTATCACTTTAATTATAAGAAAAAATTAGGGAATTACTAATATACCAAAGAAATCAAGCACTATAAATACTAAACAAATTATTTCTAGGAGTGTCCAAAGATTTCGCTTTAAACTTCTCAAACCTCTCCATACTTTTCCAGAATAGTTTATAAAATTGTAAATTATGATTATAAACCATGCTGTTAATAGGAATGCTATCGGTAAGATCAATACGTAAACCTCTCGTCCCATAAAATCTAAGAGATACTTATAACCTAGGATAGAAAACGCATTAATGACCAGAGTGAAACCGAATCCGAACGAATACTCCGCAAAAGTAACAAAATTACTAATTTTTTTTTCTGATATCTTCCCCACTTTGGCCTCAAAATTAGCTCTAGAATTAGATGAGACGGAATTGACGAAAAACACAAACGAAAGCATTAGTAAGAATGTGATACTGACAATACCTGTGGAAGGACGCGCTTGCCAAATTAAAGCGAGGATTGTTAAGACCGCAGCAATCATAGTTGTGCTAAGAACAATCCAGTCTCGAACATTTAAATTTTTAGCATTGTTATTTTGTTCCATAATATTCACTAAAAACTTCTATTAATATTTAATTTTCTCTTTCATATCAAAATATAGAAAATCTAAGCAAATTCTGATATTTGTGCAATCTGTTCATCTAATTGTTCAATAAATAATTCAATAAATATAACATAAATTTATAAATAATCATTTCAATTGATCTTATAGAGGTAATTTATTATGGAAATCATGAATGAAAAAGATAGAAAAAAAATGATAGTAGATTCACACAAATTTGGGGGTATTAGCCTAAGGCGTCAAATGTTAAGAGTACACAAGAATGGGGCTAAATTTCCGATAAGTAAAGCTTATATTGATGATGAACTCCTTGATCCTGATGTTTCTTATACTCTCATCTTAATCCCTGAAGCTAAACTCGCTTCAAAAACTACTGTTACATTAACTTTTTTTAAAAGAAGGAGTGGTCCTCATGTATTCTATTCATTTCCCGAGGATGTTCTTAATAATGTAGAAAAAGAAAGTATCGGTGAAACCATGATTCAAGCTTCTAAAGAAAGATTCTTTATCAATCAATCTAGCATTGTATCTTCCGCAAATTACTATTTTGAAATCCACTCGGATTGGGCTCGTGGAAATAAGGAAATGTTAATGATCAGTGTAAGCTTAGATCGGAAAATTAATCAAGCGATTGAAGAAATAATTCACTCTCTCTGTACCGATTTTGAATCGCAATTAAGTGCTACTCAAGATAATTTCAAAGCTTTATACATAAATGATCTAGATTCATTTTCTGAAGAAGAACATGCAGATATAAAAAGACTTAATGAAGATTTGAAGGGTAATTTAAAAGAATTCTATAAAAAAATAGAGATAGTGTTACATCAAAGAAATTCGAAACATGAAATAACCGTGTCATTGGAGATTGAAAAAAAATTGGACCTGAATCAAATCGCCCAAAAAATTGAAGGTGCTGAGTTTAATCCAGAGAGGTTTCCTGGATTGATTATTAAAAGCCAGAACCCGAGCGCTACAATTATCTTATTTTCTAAGGGTAAAATGGTGATAACCGGTTTGAAAAGAACATCTGAAGCAAAACAAATTGTTGATAAAGTCATTAATGAACTCAGGGAAATAGGTATAAACCTAACCAATCCAAAAATTTCGATCGAAAGTATCAAATAACAAAATAGGATTTTATCAAGGTTTTCTTTTAATTCGCTTTTTTTTTGAAAATTATATTATAATTACACGCTTTCTAATATCATCTTAATGGTGATTTTTAGTAAATTTACAGTCTGTGTCCCTTTATTTTTGTCTAATGTTAAATTATGATTATGTCATCAAAAGTAGTTTCTTTTTTCGATTGGGAACTTGGATTTAAAAATCCGAGATCAGAGATTTCGAGTACGAAAAAAATTAGCTTGAATTCTATTGGAATGAATGATGATGATTTTAAGAACCATCTAAAGAAATGGAAGAACAGCAATCTTTAGAGAATTTTATAAGCTGAACTGCTTTTGCAACTTTAATTTAAAACTTTATGATATAATGCATTTCGATCTTAAATTTGAAGCTAATATAAATTACACAGCAACTTCAGTAAGGTAAAAAATAACTAATAAAAGAGCCCAAATAATCGTCAGGGTTATTAAAATTATTGTTGTGTAAAACCTCCACTTGATTGAAATCTTCTGCTTTTTTTCAATTCTGTATATGTAAATAGCCAATATTGCTCCTAATATAATTATTGATGATAATATCAGAATTATACCGAAAAGAAATGATGTAATGTATGGTAGTATTAGTACAAACACAAAAGCTGTAAAACTGACCCAAAGAGTTATAAAGCGTTGCATCCGTTTCCTAAAAACTATATCTAGGTCGTCAGTTTTCTTAGGTGGGATTAAAGAAATGAAAATTCCAGAAGTTGCTGGAGCTAATAAGGTTGCATGATCCCATCTTAGCAATGGCCATAAACCAATTTCAGAAAAAGTTATTCCCACAATTATACCCGCGAACACACAAAGAATAATCATTATAAGCCTAATGTTATTTTTTAAGAAATTAATGAGCTTATAATATCCTCTTAGAAGGAAGTTCTTCAACTTTATAAACATTAATCTTAAATTATCTACGATATTATTTAAAAAGGCTTTCAATTCTTCCAGCATAAAAACAAATAGATACAGTAAAACTCCTACAAAAATCAATGAGAAACTCCAGCCTGATAATGACATATTAAATGTAATTATACTTAACAACAAGAACATAGCTAAAGTATAGAGGAAAGAGCTTGTTTTCTTTCGTTTAAAGGGTTTAAATAACGCTAAATTTATAACCAGAAAGAAGAACAAAGCAAGGCCAATGTTAAGAATAATATTGGGATTCACAAAAAATTCTAACGCCAAAAATATATCAGAGGATAACAAAACCTCAGTTATGGCGAAACTCGTGACCCTTAGATATTTCCTATTCTTTTCTGTTATTGTT
>JAHQWP010000178.1 GCA_029856235.1 Promethearchaeia archaeon | reverse complement strand
AGCGAGCCCATATAGGTATTGTTACAAAAGAAGATAAAAGCATTAAGATTGAACCTATACTTCTTATATATTGCCCCTCCTGTAGAACATCATCAACAAAGTTGACTGTATTCATGCTCATAAGACCGAATGAAACCATGAATGTAAGATAAGAGAATACAGCTAACATGAAATTTTTTTGTTTTAAACATATTTTCATAGTTTTTAAAAAGGAAATTTTATCCGAGTCGTCATGCCCTACGCTAAATCTTTCTTTTATCACGTTATCCTCCTTGGCTCCCGGTATAAATACCGCAAATGAACATAAGAGGATAATAATGCTGATAAACGCAGCGATTGTGAATGATGTTGGATTCCCAGGATCAATAATTTGGGACCAGATTGTAATAGCTAAAAAATTTGCGATAAATGTGAAAATTTGAGTCAATACCCCTCCTTTTCTACGACTTTTATCTCCCCTAAAGTGTGCACCAAAAGCTCCAAAAGAATGAGTTTGAAGAAGAGAATACGACAAATCGTATAAAAATACGATTATTATATAGTAGATTAGAATGGGCAATATACTTTCGATTCCTATTACTTGAGGAGGTGTAAATAGGAAGAAAAATAGAATAATCGTAGGAATCCCTCCAATAATGATCCATGGAGTATGAAAGCCTCGCTTTTTGGTCCATTTGAAGGGTCTATCGGTAAGATATCCCATTACAGGGTTAATCAGCATACTCCATATTGTGTATATGGCATTTGCGATTGCCATATATATTGGCCATAAAGCTACTATACTGATTAAACCAAGCTCTCCTTCATAGAATTGCCAGACATAATTATTAAAAGCTACCATCAAAAAAATATTCAAAAAATATCCGGTTGAAAACATTACCATTTTTATAAGACTAGGTTCTTCAGATTGAGCCGGTTTCACATCATTATTTGAGGTTGTCATATTTTGTTCCAGACTTTATTTTTGATATTTAGGTATTCGTTCTATTATTTATTAAACTATTCTTCCAAGAAGCAAAAAACAAGGGATTGGTTCAAATTATAGAATATTAGAATAAGTTTTATTAAGAACTGAGAGATTTTTAATTCAAATCTAATTCTCCCAATTATTCATTAAAAGAGGATTTTTTCATAAGATTGCTCGAATACGAGAGTAAGGAAATTTTTAGCGAGTTTGGTATTCCATTAGTTAATAATATTTTGATTCTCAAGGGTTAAGATATCGAAGAAAAAGTTAATAGTTTTTCATTCCCCGCAATTATAAAATCGCAAATCGCAATTGGAAGCAGAAAAAAAGCAGGTGTCTTAATAGCTGATATACCTTGGGAAGTTCCCCAATTACTTAAAGAAGTTTTATAAGGTTAAGTGAATTCCTTTAAAAATGATTAAAAAATTCTATCCCTCCTCATTATACAATTTTCTTAGCTTTATCCAAGTAAATCCTGTGAATAAGAAGATTTTAGACTGTGGGGCCGGGGGAAGAAATCCTAAGCTTGTTTTTTTTTATGAAAACGGTTTTGAAACTTATGGAATTGATATTTCAGATGAGCAACTAGAAAAGTTGCAAACTTATTGCGAGGAAAACAGTATTGATTTAGGTGTAATTAAAGGAGATATGAAAATTATTCCTTTTGAGACTGAATTTTTTGGATATGTTTTTTCTTATCTCTCAATGGTTCATCTGAGTAAAAATGAGACGAAAATTGCTATAAATGAGATCCATCGCGTTTTAGTGAAAGGAGGATTATGTTATCTGAATTTTCTCTCTAAAGATGATATTAATTTCGATGAAAAAGAAGAATCTAAGCCAGGAGAAGTCATCGGTATAGAAAGGGGTAAAGAAGAATTTCACAGCTATTATGAAGATAACGAACCTGATGAATATCTTAAGAAATTTGAGATCATTTACAAAGAAAAAAGACATGTTTTAAAGGGTAAATACTTTCAAACAGGTCGAACATGTATCCTCGATTACATTATGAAAAAAATTTAAAAACTGGGTGGAATACGTTCTAATGGAAAACAGAGTAAGAGTAATTAAATCTCATCAGTCGGAAGTATTGACTCCTTTTCAAGCTGAAAGAGGAGACATTGTCATTGGCAAAGAAAAGCCTACTCAGTGGGAAGGATGGCTTTATTGTAAAAATAGGTATGGAATTTACGGCTGGGTCCCTAAAGCCTTCCTTACTCCAGTAAAGGAATCAACTGAAGAGTTCCAGTTCAATCGTGCTTATAATTCTTATGAGATTACCATATCAAAAGGAGAATTAGTCAAAATAAAGGAGATAGAAAGCGATTGGGCAGTGATTGAAAATGAAAGTGGAAAAATAGGATGGATTCCTTTAGATAATCTTGATATTACTGAAAAATAGAAAAAATTAGAAAAACCGGATTCTACTTAGTTCAGATCACACCTATCCTTGAAAAATTTGATGCGAGTATCGTATTAAAGGGAATTTAATCCCATATTAATCATGTAGGTAAAACTTTTATTAAAGATGAGTTTACCCTTATTATTAATCTTTGACATAATATTAAAATTAAAATAAGAGAACGAGAGAAAATTGGCTCAAAAAAATATTTATGAGTACGATGCAAAAAAGCTCATAGCAAGCGAATTACCAAAATATTATCCCGATTTTAATTACCATAATAAATTAGTTGTTGTTGATTGTGAGACTGATTTAGATAAATCAATCTCAGATAATTCGTGGATAAATACAGAAAAAGTTGTTGTTAAACCAGACCAACTTTTTGGAAAAAGAGGGAAAGCAAATTTGCTCTTATTAGATGCAAATTGTGACGAAATGAAAGATTTCTGTTATAGCAATTTAGACAGAGTTTGCGAGATTGGAAATGTAAGGGGCGCTTTGAAACGGTTACTTGTAGAACCTTTCATTCCTCACGAGAAAGAATATTATGTTTCTATAACGACCCAAAGAGACGGTGATGTCATCCATTTTAGTTTTGAAGGGGGAATTTTCGTAGAAGAAAACTGGGATAAAGTTATTCACATACCCGTACCCTTAGGAACGGATATTATTTCTTTCGATTTAGCGAGTAAAATGCCGAATTTAGGAGATTCTAAAAATGTTTTAATTCCCTTTATTAAGGGGCTTTATCAAGTGTTTACTGATCAGGATTTTACTTTTCTTGAAATTAATCCATTTGCGATAACTGAAGATAATAAAGTAGTTCCTTTAGATGTCAAAGCTAGACTAGACGATACTGCGATGTTTCTTCACGCAGATACGTGGGGAAATCCTAACAACCCGATTGAATTTCCAGCTGCGTTTGGACAAACGATGTCTGAAAAAGAAGCATACATAAGGGAATTGGACGAAAAAACGGGTGCTTCCTTAAAATTAAAAGTTCTAAATCCAGTTGGTCGAATTTGGACCATGGTTGCTGGAGGAGGTGCTTCAGTTATCTATACTGACACGATCGTTGACTTAGGATATGGAAACGAATTAGGGAATTACGGAGAATACTCGGGAAATCCGTCAAGAGAACACACCGAAATATATGCTCAAACGATAATTGATCTCATGACCGAAACCCCCGATCCCGCTGGAAGATCAAAGTATCTCATAATTGGCGGAGGAATTGCAAATTTCACAGATGTAAAAGCTACCTTTACTGGAATCGTTAGTGCCATCAAAAATTCAGTTGAAAAACTTAAAAAAGCGAAAGTTAAAATTTATGTGCGAAGAGGAGGACCTAACGAAAAGCAAGGTCTTGAACTTATGAAACAAGTAGGGAAAGAAACCGGAATTCCTTTAGAAGTATACGATAGATATACCCATATGACAAGGGTCGTAGATTTAATAAAACATGCAGAAGAAGGAGGAGAGGCTTAAAATGGAAGATTACGAACTTTTTAATAGGAAAACTCAAGCTATAATCTACGGATTTCAAAGAAATCCTATCCAAAGAATGCTTGATTTTGATTTTGTGAGTAAGAGAGAAAAACAATCGGTTGCAGCGATAATTAGACCTACTCAAACTGCTGCAATTAGTTATCACAAGGTATTTTACGGGAGTACTGAAATAGTAATACCGATTTATAAAACGCTTGAATTTGCAATGAAAAAACATCCTAATGCTGATGTAATGATAAATTTTGCGTCTTTTAGATCTTCGTACGAGACGAGTAAAGAAGCTCTTGAATCTAAAACAATTAGAACTGTTGTTATCATAGCCGAAGGTATTCCTGAAAGATTAAGTCGAGATTTAATCAAAATCGCAAACGAGAGAAACAAAAATATTATTGGTCCAGCTACCGTAGGGGGAATTGTGGCAGGGGCTTTTAAAATAGGTAATACTGCCGGAACCCTTGAAAATATTATACTTTCCAAATTATATCGTCCAGGATCTGTCGGATTTGTTTCAAAATCAGGCGGTTTAAGCAACGAAATGAATTTTATGATAAGTCAAACAACAGACGGCGTGTACGAGGGTATTGCTATTGGCGGAGATCGCTTTCCCGGTTCAAAATTAATCGATCATCTTATGCGATATGAAGCAAATCCTAAAATTAAAATGTTAGTAGCATTAGGTGAGATTGGTGGAACCGACGAATATGCGATAGTAGAAGCTTTAAAAAACGGGAAAATAACAAAACCTATAGTTGTGTGGGTAACTGGAACAGCAGCAAAGATTCTTCCTAAAGGATTACAGTTTGGTCATGCGGGAGCTATGGCAGACAGTTCAAAGGAGACCGCTGACGCTAAAAACCGCGCGTTAAGAGAAGCAGGTGCTATCGTTCCTGACTCATATGAAGATTTTGACAAAGAAATTAGGAAGACATTCGACAAACTAAAACAAGAAGGTAAAATACAACCTGTTGAAGATTTCGAGCCTCCAGCAGTTCCATTAGATTACAATGATGCTGTAAGGCAAGGAAAAGTGAGAAGACCTACAGATGTCATAGTAACCATCTCTGACGATAGAGGAGATGTTCCTACTTTTGCTGGCGTTGGATTAGATACTATTATTAAAGATAATAAATCCATTGGATATGTTATCGGTTTATTGTGGTTTAAGAGAGAATTACCCGATTTTGCTCAGGAATTCATTGAAATAGTCATTAAATTGACTGCTGACCACGGTCCAGCAGTTTCAGGCGCTCACAATGCAATTATAACTGCAAGGGCAGGGAAAGATTTGATGTCTTCACTTGCGACAGGAATTCTTACTATCGGGCCAAGATTCGGTGGAGCAATTTCAAACGCTGCTAAATACTTTAAGGAAGCCCTACAAAAAAATATGACACCGTTAGAATTTATGGATTATATGAAAAATGTTGTCCAAATTAACATCCCGGGTATCGGGCATAGAATAAAATCTGTTCAAAACCCTGATGTTCGAGTCCAACTACTGAAAGATTTCGTGTTAAAACAGTTTGAAAAGCATCCTCACCTAGATTATGCTTTAGAAGTTGAGAAACTTACTACATCCAAAAGAAATAATCTTATTCTCAATGTAGACGGTTGTATCGGCATTTGTTTTCTGGATTTATTAGAGAATTTGGATTTCACTAAAGAAGAGATTGAAGATGTTATCCAAAGTGAAGCTTTAAACGGGCTATTTGTGCTTGGACGCTCAATTGGAATGATGGGCCATGTATTCGATCAGAAACGGCAAAGAGCTGGCTTATATCGGCAACCTTGGGACGAGATTCTATTTACAGAATAGGTTTTTTTTACTTTTTTTATTAATTATTATCCTTTTTCTTTTCATAGCCTGAGCCATAAGGTAAACCAAATATCCCACTCTTGACCATAGGAGCATGGAAGTCACCTTTAGCCCATGGAGCAGGAAATTTTTGCGCAATGGCAGATGAAAGCAAAGCTATTATAAAGATAAGTATAAAAATAGCATAGTTACCCCAAAGAGTGAGAAAGCCCAAACTAAATGATGCATTTGGTAGGTGGCAACCAAAAGTTTTAACAAGAATTGATCTAGGCGTGTCGTGCTCTGGACTAACATAAATATCCCAGAAATAAGCTTGTATTAAAAATTGCCACACACCTATGCAACTAAAGCTTAAAATAAAAGTGGCCCATAAAGGAGTAGCTGTTAAACTCCAAAGATGATAAAATGAGAGAAGGAGTCCCCCAGTGCTAAATCCCCATATAACACCGAATATGATTTCTGAGCCAAGATAATATTTTCGATCGAAAGTAAGAGTGCTGCGAGACCAAATAATCACATAAGCTATAAAAACATATACAAAGCAGAAAATCAAATAAAATATCCAATAGGGGTTTGAAATCTGTTCCGTTGTGAATAAGGGGTTCATAATTAATCGTTCTAATGTACCAGAAGCAGCAATAAATATGTTACAAAATGAAAAATAGATCAGGGCTCGAGTCCACGCAGCATCTGGTTTCCAAACATCAATAGGAAGGTTTCTATATTTAATTATATAAATCCCAATCATAATTCCGCCAAAAATAACAATACAAGTTATGAAAATGGGTACAAACATTTTAAGAGACATTTCTATTTATTATGTTAAGATAAGAATTCCATAATTTTAAACTTCGAGGATATTTGTGTGAGAAATTTAATTAATTGCTTATAAATATAAATTTTTTAAAAGATTAGAAATTCATTTTATTAGAAAATAAAATTTTATTGTAATTAAAAAACGGGAAAAAGAACAATGGATAATAAAGTTGAAGAAGCAAAAACCCATTTTGAAAAATTAGTAAAAGAACAATTAGAACGCATAGAACGCATGAAAGCTGCCGGTGATTGGACTGATTACAAGAGTTTAAAACCAATCATTATTGGCCTTGTAGGTGGCGATGGAATAGGACCGTTCATAACTAAACACGCACAAGCGATTTTAGAATTCTTGTTGAAAGAAGAGTTAGAAAATGGAAGTGTTGAACTACGAGTAATCGAAGGTTTAACTATTGAGAATAGAGCAAAGGTAATGAAGGCAATACCTGATGATGTACTAGTAGAAATTAAAAAGTGCCATGTTATTCTTAAGGGGCCAACTACAACCCCTCGGAAGGGAGATAAATGGCCAAACATCGAAAGTGCAAATGTAACCATGCGACGTGAGTTAGATCTTTTTGCTAACGTTCGACCAGTGAAAGTCCCGGAAAAAAACATCGATTGGATGTTTTTTAGAGAAAATACCGAAGGAGCTTATGTGCTTGGATCGAAAGGAATAAATATTTCAGAAGACCTCTCCATTGATTTTAAAGTGATCACTAAGCAAGGGGCAGATAGGATAATTCGATTAGCATTTGATTACGCTAAAAAGAATAACATCAACAGAGTAACAGTTGTAACAAAAGCTAATGTCGTTAAAGCGACTGATGGAAGGTTCCTAGCAATTGCAGAAGAAGTTGCAAAAGAATACCCTGAAGTTGAGTGGGACGATTGGTATATCGACATAATGACAGCAAAGTTGATAGACCCCGCAAGACAAAGCCAATTTAGAGTATTTGTTGCACCTAATCTTTATGGAGATATAATCACCGACGAAGCTGCTCAGATTCAAGGAGGTGTAGGTACTGCAGGTTCAGCGAACATTGGAAAGCAATATTCTATGTTTGAAGCGATTCATGGTTCAGCTCCTAGAATGGTAGAAGAAGGAAGGGCTCAATATGCAGATCCTTCAAGTATCATTAAAGCGGCTGCGTTGCTATTAAATCATATTGGATACATTGAAAAAGCAAAAAAATTAGAGATGGCTCTTGATATTTGTGCTCTATACGAGAAGAATTTGGCCCTAACTGGAAGAGATACTGGAGCTACAGGAGAAGAGTACGCGAAATATATTATGGAAACAATTCAAGACCCTAACCTTGAACAGAAGTGGAACGGATTTCAATAAATAATTAGTCTTAATGAATGAACAATTCATAATTTTATTAAATTTTATTCTATTTATTTTACACTAAACTTTACAGAAGATAAGTTCTTTGATGTTTACTTTGCTTTTTTAACATTCGAATAATCGCATGTTATAAAAAAAGATTGAAGATTTATATCTGATTGATGTAAATATAATTTTATAGAATTTAATTAATTATAATATATCCAGAAAAGTTTAATCACGAAATCTTAGCACAAGTATATGGATGTTATAGGTTTGCAATACACGCGGTTTATAGACTATATCATGGATGGTACGACACTGAAAACCCCACAGACCTTTTTCCCGCGAAAAGAAGTGAGATATCTAACGAACTCATAAAAATCAGTGATGAAAAGGAATATTATATTCGAGCTAAAAACCTTTTTGAGGAAGGAAAGCTACAACTAGCCCTACATGTACTTGATGTAATTATTAATGCAACAGAAAAGCGTAATACTGAAATTCTTCTAAAAGCATATGAACTAAAAATCAATATTTTGCTAAAAAAAGAAGAGAGTGAATCGTCTTTTATCGCTTCAAATATATTTCTCAACGAAGCAAATAGACTTAAATTAAAGGTAGCAAATCTTAGCAGTAAATAGTCAAAGAATTACAATTAAGAATAAAATAAAAATTAATAGGTTAAATTAATTAAGCTGTTAGGGTTTGTACGAATAGGACACAATCCAGAAGATCCGTAGAAACATCATCAGTTAGCGCCCAAATCGCAATAGTGTGGCTTCCTGCAGCAAGTGTGTTATTAATATGTTGGATAGATGCCGAATAGTCCAGATATCCTCCAACGGTAATTCTCGTTATTCGCGTTTGACCGTTAGTTCTAATACCATCAATATATACATAAATATCTGCCCAAAGACCATCGCAACGCACTGTGCAAGTGAATAAAACATATACACTTTCACCCGCGTTTAATGTCATTGTTATAGATAAATCTGTGATGGTAGCGACTCCTGTACCTACACTCTGCAAATCGTCTGTATCATACCATGACTGTCTTACCGAGACTTGTCCAACATTTACCCAAGAAACTATTCCAAAACCTAAACCAGTTGCCCCTAACAGTAGTGCTATTATACCTAATACAGTTCCTGTACTTTTAGCCATTATACTCAACTTTTTACTTTTTGATTTTATTTTTTTAGATTTGTTATTATTAGGTTATATAACCTTTAACTCTTTTAAACATTCTGTGTTTCCTTCTTCAGATTAGTATACTAATTCTCTTTCTTTATTTTCTTAATTGTCTTAGCTTTTACACCAAAATTTTATATTCATTGAATTCTTACTTTTATGTTAAATCTATAACTTTGCAAGGTCAAGATTATTATGAGTACGGGCAAAATAATTGGAGGAATTTTGGGTTTTTTTGGTCTCTAAACATGGTAGATAACAGAGTTGTGTTTACTGTTTAGATAGGAAAGTCTCAATATCCTCTATAAATTTCAATGTTCCTTGCTCGACTTTTATTGTTAATGTATCTAGCTCACGAAAATCGGGATTGTCAATTAAAATGTGATCTAAAATCGAATCAACGCCTTTAGTCGTTGATGCAATGTGGTATTTGTTCCAATTGCTTTCGGTAAACAAGTTCAAGTACTCATTTTGCACTTTTTTATTATTTCCTGCTAACCAAACTTCAAATCGAAATGTGTCGTGAATAAAAAGTATCACAATTTTCAATTTTCGAGGTTTTAATGATTTTGGGAAGAAGTGAAAATATGTTAAATCCATGTATCCCGGATAGATGCTGCTTGATACGAGAAAATCAGGATATTTGTTGTTAAAATGCGATCTCAAGTCTTTAAAATATTGTATCAGTCCATTGTATGCCTCTTTAATGTCACCCTTCTTTAGCTGTTTTTTATATTCATTCATAGCTTCATGAAATGCCACGTTTCATTCCTCCTTCAAATTGAAAGGCTTAGTTGGATTAGTTGAGATTGAATATTATTATTTTATTACTATGTCTTAACTTTTTTAAATATTTCTTACACCTATAACTCGAATGTAATAAATTCAATTTGTTATAATTGTTCTTTTTTTAAGTTTCGCTAGTCTCCAGCGTTTTGAGAGGAATATAATTATTAGTGCAGCAAGCATGAATGTATATATTCCAAAATCATTTTGAAAGAATTAAAGGAATAGATACTATACAATACTAATTACATCATAAAAGGATCTTTTTTATTTTTTCTATTTCAATATTTATCAGAAAATGGAATTGAAAGAGCAGTTTCAATAATAAATGAAATATCGTATTAATCCACCTATAGATCAATCATAATATTAGATTTAATTGATTGTTTTATAAAGGAAAGATTTATGTTTTTTAATTATTTATCACATTTCATATATTTAAGTTGGTTATTACAATGCCTAAAGCGAAAGTAAATAATATTGAAATTGAGTATGAAACAATCGGGAACTCGAGTTCAAAACCATTACTATTAATTGCGGGACTTGGAAGCCAGTTAATAGCTTGGTCGGATGAGATGTGCGAAAATTTAGCAAATAGTGGTTTTTTTGTTATCAGATTCGACAATCGAGATGTAGGTCTGTCAACAAAATTTGAAGATGCGGGCATACCGGATATGATGGAGATTAGTGCTGCCTACACTCGTGGAGAAGTACCCAAAATTCCATATACTTTAGAAGACATGGCTGATGATGCCGTTGGTATTTTGGATTTCCTGAATATTGATAAGGCACACATATGTGGTGCTTCAATGGGTGGAATGATCGCGCAGATTATAGCATATAGACACCCTTCTCGGGTGCATTCTCTCACAGTAATTATGAGTACAACTGGAAATCCTGAACTACCTCCATCTAAGCCAGAAATCTTGATGCAATTCTTTGCGCCTGTTCCATCAGAGCGAGAAGCATATATTGATGAAATGGTCAAGCGGGATAGTCTCATTTATGGAATTTTTACTTATAATGAGGAACAAGCAAGGGATTATAGAACAAAAGAATTTGATCGTAGTTATTATCCTGATGGGATAGCACGCCAAATGGCAGCAATGGCTGTTCCTGGGAATATTAAGCCTAAAATCTCTGCGATACGAACACCTACGCTTGTTATACATGGGAGTGAAGATCCTTTTAACCATATTGAAGCAGGTAAAGAGATCGCATCAACAATATCTGGAGCAGAGTTAATGATTATGAATGGGATGGGGCATAGTTTTCCTAGTGATCTAATATCGCAGATTATAAATGCGTTAGTAGCGAATAGCAACAAAAGCAGCAATTAAAAATATATTATCACTCTTTTAACAGATTTTAACTTAAGAAAAAATCTTTAAATATGTGTATGTATACATATATACATATGACTTCTAAAAATATTAGTATAACTGAAGATGTATACAAGAAATTAATGAAGATTAAAAGGGAGAACGAGAGTTTCTCTGAACTTTTTTTACGTTTGTTAAATATTCAAAAATTGAAGATGGAAAAAAGCTTTGGAAAGTGGAAACTCTCAGCGAAAGAAGAGAGCGAAATTTGGAATGATATTACAAATCGTCCTGGTCGTAGATGGAAAAATTCTGAAATTGGTGAGATTAAATGATCATTCTTGATACTTCTGCATGTGTAGATTATCTTAAAGGTAATAACGAAATAAAAAAATGCGTCATGAAACAAGAAGACTTGATACATATTACTTCAATTACCGTGTATGAAGTTAATATAGGCTTAGAACGGACCAAAAGAAAAATATCCAAAAAGAGGTATAATGAACTTTACAAAATTTGGACGGAATTTATAAGTGGTATGGAAATCTTCCCAATGGGATATAAGGAGGCTGAATTGGCAGCAGAAATCTACGATAATTTAGAATCCCAAGGTCAGAGAATCGATGACAACGATATTCTTATTGCAGGTATTATGATAGCAAATGGGATTAAGAAACTAATAACTAAAAATGTAAATCATTTTGAACGAATTAAAGACATAGAAATCATTCGTTATTAAAACAGAATTATGATAAAAAATTACAGTTATATGTAATGGATTAGAAGCTTTAAGAAACGCAAAACTCAGTAATCCTTGAACCAAATTAGTTATTGTAAGTATAATTCAATATTGGTTATTAAATTATATTAATAACAATTAAAATAGATTTAAAATTTAAGATTTTTAATCAAATAGAATACTTATTATATAATTCTTGGATTATCAGATTAAATGCTTCATTAACTCCTTGGCCTGTTTTTGCAGAAGTCAAGGAAAAGCTAAAACAGTTATACTTTTCAGCTATGCGTTTTATATCAAGTAAATTTAGTTCATCTTCCTCTACTAGATCAACCTTATTAGCAAATAAAATCATGAGAATTTCTCCACAGTATTTTCTTAGATTTTGGACCCAATTTTTTATATGATCAAAACTATTTTTGCCTAATTCATTTTCTTCAAGGCTGTAAACTATGATTGACGCTTTACTCTCTTTATAAAAAAGGGGTTGAAGAAAATCAAAATCCTTTTTCTCAAACCGAGCAAATAACAGAAAATGGA
Source organism: Promethearchaeia archaeon (assembly GCA_029856235.1). Lineage (GTDB taxonomy): Archaea > Asgardarchaeota > Lokiarchaeia > Sigyniarchaeales > SOKP01 > SOKP01. Next base: position 6,497 of record JAHQWP010000178.1, on the reverse strand, counting down.
ATAGCATGTAAAGACGAAAATATCGTTGGTAAAGTGGTACAAGACAAAGATCGCTTGAGTTATCTCCAGCGTTATTTTGAAGCCGCAAATAGAGCTATTAGTGAGGGAGTGAACTTAAAGGGTTATTTTTTTTGGTCATTGATGGATAATTTTGAATGGGTAGAAGGGTATTCTAAGCGTTTTGGGATAATTAGGGTTGATTACGAGACACAAGAAAGAATGTAGAAGAAGAGTTCTCTTTGGTATCGAGATGTAATCGCGAGAAATGGTTTTGATTTTCAGATTTAAATGGTTAGCAACAATTAATTAGGCTTAATTAATTTAAAAAAAGATATGGTTTATACTCCTTTCAATTTATTGAAAAATTCATCTGGGTCGTCAATTCCAGATTTTAATAATGCGTATTCTCGTTGGATTTCAAGTTTCTTACTTATCAATTCTAAATATTCTTTATCAAGTTCATCTTGAAAGCGTAACCAACATCCTAAGGCATCGGTATAATCTTGCCAACCTCCAAATACAAGTTTACTTAATATATAGTCCTCTTTCGAGGCAACCCAACACTCTACCCCACCAAAATTGATTCTAACCCTTCTCCTTAGACCAATTGGTCCAATTTTTTTAAATTTACTTAAGCTTTTCCGATAAATGATATAATTATCAAATTTAATTACTTGTTGCTTATCTAAAAATTGTAATAATTGAATATCTTTAGCTATTTCTGAAGCAGAAATCCAGTCTTGTAAAGGATAAAATTCATTCTTTTTCAATAATTCAACATAAGTATCTATGTTATGATTAACAGAATAAATATCGACAACAAAATCAATATCTTGTGTTGTCCTAGTTTCAGAATAAATACTTACTAAAATTCCTCCAACTAAATAATATTTGATACCAAATTCTCTCTCAATTTTTTCTAAAAAATTAATAATTTGAAAAAAAGCTTTTTCATAGCGTACTTCCATAATTTACTAGCTCCCTTTAATTTTTTTGTTGATCTTAATCTTCTCAACAATTATTTCTTTAACAGATTTTTTCGGATAACGCTCTTTTTCAGTTTTAATGTAATTATTTAAATTGAAATTGCATAGTTCAAAAAAAAGCGAGATTGAAGTTTCGTTTGGAATTTTTTTCATCAATTCTATCCTTCCCTTAAAATCCCTAGCAGTTTTTCTTTCTTCCATTTTTTAATGCTTAATGAAATATTATTTTACTCTATTTTTAGAATAGAATGTTATTATTTAAATTAAATGAGGATAATGAAATATGGAATTAATTCCAAATCTATACAGTTACCATTTATACTAAATTAGAGGAATATAAATTCATATAAATGTAATAACGAAAAATGGTCTTAATTCTCATATGTATACTATTCCAATGCTTTTATAGGAACCATTTAATTAAATTCTGGTCTTTTATCTTGCCATGGAACTAACTTTTCGAATGCTCTAGAGACTTGCAGAACAGTTAATTCGTCAAATCTCTTTCCTACAATTTGCATTCCAATTGGTAATCCCTCACTAGACCAACCACAAGGAATTGAAGCTGCTGGATGACCACTTATATTGAATGGATATGTAAATGATAACCAGCCTAACAGTGAAACTCTTTTTTCATTTATAATTAAATTAGATTTCATCGTTTCTATATCGTGAATTCCAGATTTACCTATTTCAAACGCAGGACACGGAAGAGTTGGAGTTATAATTATATCAAAATCTTTTAAAAGTCTGGAAATGTCAAGATATATCATTTCTCTTTGGACTTCTGCCATTTTCAGGTCTACTGAGGAAAATTTTAATCCCATATTAATAATCTCTACAAATTCAGGATCCATTTTATCTTTCCATTTCTTCAAAAAAGGTTGAAATGCATAACCAAATCCCGACGTCCAAAAAGTCCAGAATAGTGATTCAGGATTTTTTACTTTAAGTTTACTTTTATCAACTGACCAGTTTAAATGTTCAAATTTCTGGATAGCATCTAAAACTGATTTTTCGACTACGGGATCGAGTGGTTCTGCAAATCCTAAATCTAAGGAATATCCAATTCTTAATTTTTTAGGTTTATCATTAAGTTTTTCTAAATAACTATAATTTGGTTTAGGCAAAGAGTATCGATCTGAAAAGTGCTCTCCTACCATCACATCCAATAATAATGCAGCATCCTTGACAAACCTAACAATTGGACCTTTATGAACGAATGTACCAAGATAACCAAATAAAAACATATTACTTTGAGGAACTCGACCAAAAGTAGGCTTGAGTCCATAAGTACCACAAAAACTACTAGGAATCCTAATAGATCCTCCAGCATCTGAGCCTATTGCTAATGGACTCAGACCAGATGCTACAGCTGCTGCAGCTCCGCCACTAGACCCTCCAGGAGTTCTTTCCAAATTCCAAGGATTTTTGGTAACTCCAAAAACTAAATTATCTGTTTCTCCCTTAAATCCAAAAGCGGGAGTGTTAGTTTTACCTAAAATCACAGTACCAGCATCTCTTGCTCTTTTAACTAGTATATCGTCTCTCCGCGGTATATTATTCTCAAAAATTTTACTACCAAATGTAGTTCGTATTCCTTCTACTTCAGTTTCATCTTTTATAGAAATTGGAATTCCATTCAAGGTTCCAAATTTCTTACCTTCCTTTACCCTTCCATCTGCTTCCTTTGCCATCTCTCTTGCTAATTCGAATGTTGGAGTACAATAAGCGTTAATTATTGGGTTTATCTTTTGAATTCTTTCGATGATTGTCTCTATAATTTCTTGAGATGTTAGCTCTTGTGTTTTAATTTTTTCTGCCATTTCGCAAGCAGACATGAAACAAATATCTTCCTTCTTCATGTTTTAATCTAGAATTTTATATTTTTATTATTATTTTAAGTTTTTTGAATTCTCGTCTCATTTTAAAAATAGGTTAAATCGGACGTCACGTGGTTTTTGGGAGCATTTTTGGTTCAGACGACGAGTTCATCGATCTGCTTCTCACAATAATCCAAGCAATAGTTGAAGATTAAGTTATTTCCTTAACATTTTAAAATAAAGTTTTAAAAAAATAATATAAAATTAGTTAATATTATAAAAATCAGTGATTTTCTTTCCCTTCCCTAAAATTGCGTTAACTTTCTTTAATTCTTCAGGAATATCAATTTGTTGAGGACATTTTTCTATGCATACCCTACATATACAATGGTAAAAAATATTAAATACTTATTTCATTGTATCTGAATTCAAGAAGAGAATTTGATTAAGTAACTTTATTTGAATTTCTAATAGAAGCAAGAAGAAGTTCCGTTGAAATCACACCAATCCAAACCAATACAAAGAGGAAATCAAGCCTTTGAACCAACCCTAGGATGATAAGGAAGATTTTGGTCACAAACATAATCCAAAACAGTATTGTAGAAATGGTTGAGAGGATAGCAATTGTCAACGTAAATGCTGCTAATTTTTCCCATTCAGGATCTTTTTTGAAATGAGAATAGAAAGGAAACGGTGCAAGTGTTAATGAGAGACCTGCAATGAATGCAAATATTCCATGGAGAGATCTGATGGGATCCAGGTTAAGCACGATCACGCAATTTTGGTTACAGTTGAAAATGGCAGTTCCTATTAATCCAAGCCCTCCAAGAATGAATAGGAAAATTCTTTTTAATCCTGCTTCGCTTTGATTGACCGCGCGATTAAGTCCAAATGCAAAAAGGATGATAATACCACCTGTTATTCCAACACCGATATTGAATATATCTCCTCTGATTCCCCCAACTCCGCCTAAATTACTCAACAGCATCGTTATTTGATTGAATCCAGGTTGGAGAGCTCCTAAAATAATGATCAAGCTAATATACAAAATAGGTACTAGCATTCCGGCTAGTGATACCAAAAGGTATTTTTTCTTATTTTTCATGTAAGATTGTTTTATTTTGTCCTTTTATATATATTACTTTATTTCAACTAATTTTTCAATTAACAGATTAAAAAAAATTAAAAACTGGCTGCGATTTTGTTAAAAGGACTCAAAATCCAGATGAACCACAACTCATATTATTTGAGCGTGGTAGTTATTTTATACATTTCGGATATTTAATTTCTTATTTCTATTTATTTTATAAAAAATAGAAACACATGCGATAATCATGCTACAATAAATCAACAAAGGATGAATAGGGATTGCATTAGTAATTATTCCTGTGGTTAGAATTCGTACTCCACCTCCTAAAGTAGCTAAATACACGTTATCATCTTTCACAGCAACTCTCACGGTTCTCCATTGATGGTGATAAGAGACAATCCTGACAGGATTTTGGGGGTCAGAGCAATTAAGGATTTTAAGACCTTCACCATCGTCAGCTAGAAATGCTATTTCATTATCAATAAGTTTAACATCATTTATCGAACCTCCATCGAAGTATGTCCCTATAACAGTTATGTTCAATGGATCAGAGAAATTTAATATTTTCAATCCATTACTGTGATCATTAAAATAGACTAAATCTTGATAGTGAGCTTTAGGTGCTCCACCATTATATCCGGCACCAGTATCAATAGTGCTTAAAAGTGTGATATTGCTTGGATCACTGATATCTAATAATTTTAAATCAATAGGAGTAGGTGGGGCATTAAAATTTGGAATTCTTGTGCCCACAAAAGCGAAACCATCTAAAACATACACAGGACCCACATCACCGATGCCATCAACCCACTCATCTACCATTATCGGATTATTTGGATCGGTCACATTGACAATTTGTAGACCTCGATCCTCAGCACCAACAAATAATAATTCTCCTTTCAATTGAATGAATGTTGAAGTTGTATAATTTAGGTAAACTGAAAGCAATTCAATTTGGTTTGGATTGCTATAATTAAAAATGTTCACACCTGTTGATGCAGTTACATAGACTAATTCTCTTTCAAGATCAAGTTCAATATCATGAACAAAGGAAAGAGAACTAGTATCCAACTCAAAACAATTTTTAGGGTTAGTTATATCGTAAATTGCTAAGCCTCGATTAATTTCTACAAGGAAAGCTAAATCATTCTCGATGTATTTCGCATTTATAATTTCTATCCCCGGAGCAATCGAGCCAATTTCAGTAAAAGCGGAAGTGTATTCTATTCCTTTAATTGGAATAGGATTCATAAAAAATGAATAAAAAATGATAAAGATGAATAGTGTAATATTTTTTTTTTGCATCAGCGCATCTCCCTTCTATTTAGTTATATTTACGTATAAATAAATTAGTTTGTAAAATAATTTTGTAATATTTTCACACAAAAATTCAAGAAAATTATAAACGAAATTTTATTATAACCTTTTATGAGTAGTATAAAGGAAAACTCTCAAAGTAAATCTAGAAAACTATTCTTATACATCGGGTTAGATAACATTTTCCTTATTTTATCTATTGTAATACCCCTTGTACTAGTAGGTAGAAATCAAACTGGTAGTTGTTTACACCATATAGAAGATTCAGAAGGATCTTTCTGGGTAGTTGGGCGTGCTTTGGGATTTTCAACTTTTATATGGTTTATTATTTCAACTTTTTATGGTATAAGGACTAAAAAGCTCGGTCAAGCTTTCAAATCTTATCAAAAAGCGCGAGATTTTCATTGTATAAATGCCGTCATTACGCTTACTGTTTTAGTTATTCACGTAACCAGTTTACTGTCATCTGATCCTTGGGGCGAATTATTATTTGATAGAGAGTCTAATCATCTCCCGTTTCCGTTATTTTTAACAAAGGTATTGATGGGAATTGCATTTGGTTTAATTATGGTTTCAGTTTCACTTAGTTCTTTTATTTTTCGAGATATGAAAAGAATGAAGCGATTTGGATTCAAAAACTTTATAAAAATCCATTACATTATGCTAATTTTATCGTTTCTGCTAGCGATTCACATTTTCCTAATAAATACAGAGATTTTAGTAATTATGTGGGGGTAAAATCATGAAAAAAGCGTTAATTGTAATTATACTAATCTTCATTCTAACATCTATTTTAACCTTTAATTTCACGCTTCAAGCTGCTCAAAATTTTCAAGATTTTGATGACGATGACAATGGAGATGATGACGATGATTCAGTTGTTCCTCAAATTATCCTAGATGAATCTGTTATTCCAACAAATGGCACGATTATGGAATATGATTTTTTAGTGTTAAATGGGCTTTTTATTCTATTAATAATAGAAATAATTTATCAGATAAATTTTAAAAAATAATAAAACAAGGAAAGTCATCATAATGTCAGAAAAGGTGTGGTATAAAGCTGCTAAAGTAATTGTAAGAGCGAGTGGTAATCCGTTATTTCAAGCTAATGATACATTAGTCGAAATATTGAAAACTCTTTTAAATGAAGAACAGGTAAGTTTTTTACTCAATTTTAGAAAACCGATCATAACATTTCAGGAGTTAAAAGAAAAGACTGGAATGAACGATACTGAATTAATGGATATGTTAAATTCGATAATGGATAACGGAATAATTA